>NZ_LZJA01000001.1:0-845 GCF_001666785.1 Mycobacterium sp. E3305
CGCCGCCACGGCCAGCACGCCGACGCCGGCCGCCGCGAGGGACTCGCCGCCCGCCACCCCCACCGAGGAGATCCTGGCCACCATCTACGCCCAGATCCTCAGTGTCGACCGCGTGGGCGTCGACGATTCGTTCTTCGAACTGGGTGGCGACTCGCTGGCGGCGATGCGGTTGATCGCCGCCGTCAACACCGGGCTGAGCGCCCACCTGGGGGTGCGGTCCCTGTTCGAGGCGCCGACCATCCACCAGTTGGCGTCGCGCCTGGGTGCGGCCGGGACGGCGCGCACCCCACTGCCGGCGATCGAGCGCCCCCCGGTTATTCCGTTGTCCTTCGCCCAATCCCGGCTGTGGTTCCTCGACCAGTTGCAGGGCCGCTCGGCGGTGTACAACATGGCGGCGGCGTTGCGCCTGGACGGCCGCCTGGACGTCGACGCGTTCGGCGCCGCGCTCGGCGACGTGGTGGCCCGCCACGAGAGCCTGCGCACGGTCTTCATCGCGGCGGAGGGGACGCCCCAGCAGGTGGTGCTGTCACCCGAGGAGGCCGACGTCGGCTGCGACGTGGTCGATGCCACCTCCTGGCCGGCGGCGCGGCTGGCGGAGGCGGTCGAGGACGTGGCGCACTACGCGTTCGACCTCGGTGCCGAAATCCCCCTGCGCGCTTGGCTTTTCCGCACGGGCGAAGACGAGCACGTGTTGGTGTCGGTGCTGCACCATATCGCCGCGGATGGATTGTCGCTCACCCCGCTGGTGCGGGATCTCGGGGTGGCCTACGCCAGCCGGTCCGCCGGCGAAGCCCCCGGGTGGACGCCGCTTTCGGTGCAGTACGCCGACTACACGCTGTGGCAAC
>NZ_LZJA01000002.1:0-15149 GCF_001666785.1 Mycobacterium sp. E3305
CGATGGTCGAGCAGGATTCTGGCGTGGGTTTCCGCCATCGCGCCGACCTGCTCAGCCAGCGTGTTCTTCTTGGACATGGCGGAAGCGACCTCACGATAAAACCGCTGCGCACCGAATTCGATTGCGGCGTGGATGAGCACGTTGCGGTCTTCGAAGTACCGGTACACCGTGCCCCGCGACACGTTGGCTTTTCGCGCGACGTCCTGCACGCTGGTGCGCTGGATGCCGAGCTGGGTGAAGCATTCGTTCGCCGCCTCGAGGATCTGGTCTCGGCGATCGAATTCCCCGTCCGATTCCAGATCGGCAGGGGCGGGTTTCGTCGACATGTCGCTCTATGCTACGCGACAAATTTCGGCGTTGTGTTCCGTTGATGGGCCAATTCGTCACTCAACTGGGCCCGGATAGTAGTCATTGCGACACACATCGTACTGCTGTCTAGTATGGCTGACGTCGGCGGTGACGCCAGAAACGAGGGCAGCGCGTGGAGCTTAGCCTGGGGGGACGCAATTTCGTTCTCGTCGGCGGGACGACCGGTATCGGGTTCGCCGCCGCGCGGCAGCTCGCGGCCGACGGTGCCAACGTGGCGCTGCTGGCTCGTAACGGGGAGCGTGCTCGAGCGCGGGCCGAGCAATTGACCGCAGACTACGGAGTGCGGGCGGTCGGAATCGCCGTCGACGCGGCCGCCCCGGGCGACGGGGTGGATCGCGCTGTCGACGAGGCGGCGGCGAGCCTGGGGCCGCTGCGCGGACTGGCCGTCACCGCGGGACCGATGAATCAACAGGGGCCGTTCCTCGAACACGGCGACGAGTCGTGGGACTGGTATTACCAGTTGATTTTGATGGGAACCGTGCGCTCCTGCCGCGCGGTCATCCCGCACCTGCAACGCAATGGCGGTGGAACCATCGTCACGACGGCCGCGTATTCCGTTCGGGCGCCGAAGATCCTGATTCCGCCGTACAACGCGCTCAAGGCGGCGGTGTTGACCTTGTCAAAGATCCTGGCGAAAACGCATGGCCCCGAGGGCATCAGGGTCAACACCGTATGCCCGGGGCTGTTCGACACTGAGGTCAACGACTTCATCCGCGCGCGGCGGGCGGCAGAGTACGGGGTGGCGCTGGAGGACGCGATCTATACGCACCTCGCGAGCAACCCGGACTGGAACATGCGGGTTGCCCTCCGCCGCGGCGGGCGTCCCGAAGAAGCGGGCGAGCTGATCGCCTTCCTGCTCAGCGACAGGGCAGCTTTCATGACCGGCGCGGCCGTCAACATCGACGGGGGCACGGACTTCTGACCCCCTCAGAGCCCGATCTCGTCGGCGAGGAGCCCCCGGTGATAGGACGCGTCGCCCAGCAGGTGCCCTGACGATTGAGCCCGCTTGAAGTACAGATGGGCCGGATGCTCCCAGGTGAATCCGATCCCACCGTGAATCTGGATATTGGCGGCAGCGGCCCGCGCATACGCCTCCGAACTGCACGCCTTGGCCAGCGACGCCACCGCCGGCAGTTCTGGCGAGCGTTGGGCCGCGGCCCGCACCGCGTAATAGGCTGCCCCGCGGGCACATTCGATATCGAGGAATACATCGGCGCACTTGTGCCGGATGGCCTGGAATGAGCCGATGGGCTTGCCGAACTGTTTGCGGGCCTTGCCGTAGGCGACGGCCATCTCGAGGCAGCGTTGCGCGCCGCCGACCTGTTCGGCGGCCAGCGCGGCGCAGCCAAGCGCGAGGGTCGACCGCAACAGTTCCTCCGCGCCGCCCAAATGACCGACGAGCGAGGCCGGCGTTGTGGTGAATTCGATGCGGGCCTGTTTTCGAGTCTGGTCAAGGCTGGACAGCGCGCGTCGGGCGACGCTGTCGAACCGGTCGACGGCGAACAACGACAATCCGGAGTCGGCCTGGGCGGCCACGAACAGCACATCGGCGCTGCAGCCATCGAGGACATAGGTTTTGGCTCCGTCCACCACCCAGCCGTGTGCCGTTTCTCGCGCCCGCGTGTGGATCGCACCGGCTTCCCAGCGGCCCGACTCCTCGGTGACGGCCAGGCTGGCGATGGTCGCTCCGGACGCGATGCCCGGCAGGTATCGTTGTTGCGCCGCGTAGTCACCCGAATCAAGCAGCGCGCTCGACGCCAGTACCGCCGACGCGAAGTATGGCGATGGAGCCAGGGCGCGCCCCAATTCCTCGGTCACGACGCCGAGTTCGACAAACGTGTACCCCTGACCGCCGAATTCTTCCGGGATTGCGAGCCCCACCAGGCCCAGCTCGTCGGACATTTGCGCCCACAGCGACGGGTCGTAGCCCACCGGGTTTTCCATGTGGCCGCGCACGCGTGCCTCGTCGGCCTTGCTTTCGAGAAAAGAGCGCACGACGCGGCGCAGCTCATTCTGCTCGTCGGTGAATCCGAAACCCATTGCACGACCAGACATCACGACTCCGCGGGCGCGCGACCGGTCGGGCTCACCCGCGGTGCTTCAGCGCCCTGGCGCAGGGTGCGCAGCCAATCGCCGACGGCGGCCGGGGCCGGGACCGGCGCGTCGAAGCGGCCGGGGTCGGCGGCCCAGAAAGCCTCCCACGACGGGAACGCATGGTGGAACGAGCCGTCCTGGTTCGGGCTGCCGGGCCAGCGCACCTTCCGCGGACCGACCGGCGGGTCGGTGATGTCGCTTCGGTACCAGAACAGCGGGATGCGGCGCGCGAAATACCAATGGCCGTCCCGCCTTTCGTAGCGGTCCAGATAGGCCAGCAGCTCGATGAACCACGCGCCCTCGGTTTCCAAGTCGTTACGCGAGTAGACGAGTCCGCTCGCGGTGTCGGTGTCGTGGACGTCGATGACATGGCCCAGGACACCGTGCGCGCTGCCCAGCAGCGTCGGACGAACCTCGGCGTCGTACCATTGGCGCATCGCGTCGCGGCCGCGGCGCTTGCCCGGCACCCCGATGTCGTCGACGAAAAGGTTTGCCAGGGAGTCGAAGTCGCGCATGTCCAACGCCACCGCGTACCGTGCCGCCAGCTGACGGATTTCCTCGATAGCCTCCAGGCGGGCGATCCGCGCCTCCAACCCGGTCATGCCAGCTCCCCCGAGGTGACAAGTTGCACCAACCGTGGCTTGTCGATCTTGTTCGTGGTGGTGTACGGCAGCCGATCGGCGTCGGGGAGAATCACCCACCGCTTCGGAACCTTATAGGCGGCGAGTTCCTTGCGGCATGCCGCCGCGAGTTCATCCTGCGAGGCGCACCGCCCCTGGTTGAGCACAACCACGGCGCAGACGAGCGCACCCTTGTCCGCGTCCGGAACGCCGACGACATAGGCGATCCGCACGCCGTCGACGCCGCCGATCACCGCCTCGACCTCCACCGGTGCGACGTTGGCGCCAGAGGATTTGATCATGTCGTCGGTGCGTCCGGTGAAGAACAGGAAACCCTCGTCGTCCAGGTATCCGGCGTCTCTCGTGTGGTACCAGCCGTCGGCGTCGAACAGATCGCTGTGCTGCCGTCCGATCATGCCGCGCATCATCGCGACTCCCCGCACGCAGATTTCCCCGATGGTGCCGTTGGGCACCTCCGCACCGCACTCGTCGACGACCTTGTGCTGGTAGCCGGGTGCGGCAACCCCGAGTGAACCGCGCTTGCTTTCGGGCACCGGTTCGTGTGGTGGCCACCAGGTGTGGGAACTGCACGTTTCGGTCATCCCCAACTGCGTCACCAGCAGTGACGGATCGGCCGCGCGCAGTTCCGGCGGTAGCAGCACCTGGTGGTATCCCCCGCGCAGACTTGACAGATCGGCGGAGGCGAAGTCGGGATGATTCGCCAGTGCCCGGCCGACGTGCGGGAACCCCGTTGCGTAAGTGGCGCGCTCGGTTTCGAGTAGGCGCAGCACGTCGCCGGCGTCGAACTTGTGCTCGGTGAGAATGGTGGCGCCGGTCTGCATCGGCCCGAGCAGACCGAAGACCAGCCCGGCGACCCAGAAGAACACCATCGGGATGTAGACCCGGTCGTCGGGCTTCCACTCGTGCTGGGTGGCGACGAAGCGGGAGTGCGTAATCACGGTGCCGTGCGTGTGGATGATGCCTTTGGGGTCCGAGGTGCTTCCCGATGTGTAGATGACGACCAGGTCGTCGGACGGGCGGACCGTCGATTCGCACGCACGCAGAAACGTCTCGGGCGCCGGCTCCGGCCATGCACTGGGCCAGGTCCGCTCGCTGTCGCCAAGCCCAAAGATGTTGCGCAACTGGGGCAGCCGTTCGAGGCCGAGCGGCGCGCCCGGGGGCGGTAACTCGCCCGCAGCACTTCCGACACGAGCGAGCATGTCCTTGCCGAGCAGCGAGTCGACCGACAGCAGGGTGTGGATGTCGGCGTCGCGCAGCAGCCAGCTCAACTCCGGCGGCTGAAAGAAGGTGTTGATCGGCACCGCCACGGCGCCGATCCGGGTGGCAGCCAGGAAGGCGACCGCAAAATCGGGTCCGTTCGGCGCCAGGATTCCGACCCGAACGCCCTTGGTGACGCCCGCCGCGAGCAACCGTCGCGCCATCTCGGCGGACCGAGCAGCGGCCTGCGCATAGGTGATTCGCTCGATCGTCCCCCCGCCCGCCGTGGAAATGACGAAGTCGTTGTCTCCGTAAGCGGCTACCAGGTCGACCAGCATCGCCGGGACGACCGGTGCGTACGGCATCGGTTCGTAGGCGAAAGTCCGTGCCGCCTCACTCATCGCGCGTCATTCCACTACCCACCGCGGTTCCCGCTTTTCCGCGAACGCGAGCATCCCTTCCCGGTAGTCGGGGTGGGTCAGCTGGTGTTGCAGCACATAGCGATACGCGACGTCGTTGGCCGCACGTAACCCGACATCGAGACTGCTCCACATCGCCTTGATCGACGCCTGGACCGTCGCAGGTGAGAGTTTCGCGATGTCCAGGGCGATTTCGCGCGCCCGTTGTTGCAGCCGGTCCGCGGGCACGACCTCGTTGATCAGGCCGATCTCGTAGCCCCGCTGCGCGCTGATCCGGCCCTGTTTGGTCATCAGCCCGAGCTGCATCACCATCGACAGCGGCATTCTGCGCAGCAGCACGGCGGGCTCGAGCGCGAACACGTTGCCCACGGCCAGATGCGTGTCGATCAGCTCGGCGTGCTCGGCCGCGATGATGAGGTCGGCATCGGCGACCTGATGCAGGCCGCCGCCGACGACCATTCCGTTGAGGGCGCAGATTACCGGCTTCCACACGTTGTGGTGCAGCCGCGAGCCGGGAACCTTGTTGCGGATGCCACCCTCGGCCGTTGCCCGGATGTCCTGGCCCGCGGAGAACGCCCGGTCGCCGGCTCCGGTGATGATGGCGACCCGGATGTTCGGGTCCTCCCGCACCCGTGCCCACGCGATGCCGAGTTCGGTGCGGGTCAGGTCGTCGGTGGCGTTGAGCCGCTCCGGTCGGTTGATCGTGATGGTGGCGACCTGCTCGCTGACGTCGAACAGGATTCTCTTCAGTTCCACGACATCCCCTGGCATCGATTCGTAGCACTAAACACTACATCAACATCTGTCTTGTCGTTCCGGGTCGTCGTCATGGCATCCACTGCCCACCCGAAACCGAAATCAGCTGGCCGGTGACGTGTTTGGCCGCGGGTGAACAGAGAAATGCCACCACGCCCGCCACGTCGTCCGGCTCACCGATGTCGCCGGTCAAAGTGGTGCGGCGCATCTGCGCCAGCTCGTCCTCGGTCTTGCGCGACAACAACCACGGGGTCGCGGTGGTGCCGACCACGACGGTGTTGACCCGGATGGCGTGCAGACCGAGCTGAACGGCCATCAACCGGCTCAGCCCTTCGACACCGGCCTTGGCTGCCGCATAGGCCGGCGGCCCGGTGCGCACGCCGTGTGCCGACACCGAGCTGACGTTCACGATGGCCCCGCCGCCGTGGGCGACCATCTGCCGGGCGGCGACCTGCGCCATCACGAAGGTGCCCTTGAGATTGACGGCTACGATGCTGTCCCAGTCCTCGTCGGTCTGCTCGAGGAACGTGCCGGGCAGCGTCATGCCCGCGTTGTTGACCAATGCTCGAACGGGCCCGTGCCGGTCGGCCAATGCGCTCAGCGCGGTCTCGACCGCGTCTCGGTCGGTGATCGATACGTTCATCGGGACGAGCAACCCGGATCTCGCATCATCCGAATCCTGGGCACGGGCAATGGCTTTCGCGTTCACGTCGATCGCGGCCACCCGATGCCCGCCGCGAATCAGCGCGGCCACAATCGATTCTCCGATGCCTCGCGCTCCCCCGGTGACGACGGCGAGGGGGTGGAAGTCACCCGACACGCTGCCCACCCGCCCGTCTGGTCCCGGGGGCCTTGCCGGTGCGTTCGATCGCGACGATCGAGGGGCGCACCAACTCCACTGATTCGGCCATCAGTTGCGACAAGTCACCCCTGCCACCGCCGGCGACCCACGAATCGATGGCGGCGCGGTTGGCGGCGTTGATCAGCGTGGCGGCCAGGCGCGGTCGCAAGTCCGGCTGAGTTTCGCTGCCCAGCCATCGCGCCACCTCCGTGGTGAGTTGGTCGATCCAGTCCTCGTTGATCCGGAGCATCGTCGCGCGCAAGGCCGGCAAGCCGTGGTACATCCGCGCGCGCACCAAAAAGATGTCAGGCTGATCGACGATCGCCTGCGCCACCGCCACCGAAGTCTCGGCGAGTGCGTCCCACAGTGAGTCGGAGCGCGCGGCACGAAAACGCCGGATCGCCTCCTGCAGCCGCTCGGCGTAGCCGTCGAACAGGATGTCTTCCTTGGTGGCGAAGTGATGGAAGAACGTGCGCGGCGCGACTCCGGCCGCCGCCGAAATCTGGTCGACGGTGGTTCCCTCGTAGCCCTGGGTGTCGAACAGCTCGATCGCCGCGTGGATGAGTGCCTGTCGGTTGCGCAACCCGCGGGCCCGTCGTTGGTCCATGCTCATACCCCTGCCAGCGTGGCGGTTCCGGAGCTCAGGGCGACGGCGTCACCCTGCAGGGTCCGGAAACGCACCGAATCTTCGGTTCGCCAGATTTCCGTCCGCAGCGGGGCGTCGAGCTTCACCTGCTTGGAGAATCGGCAGCTTAAGGATGTCAGCGACCGCGGGTTACCGTCGGCGATCCGGTCGATCACCGCTCGGGCGGCGAATCCCAGCGTGCACAGGCCATGCAGGAAGACGTCGTCGAAGCCGTACTTGCGGGCCGCCTCGGGGTCGATGTGCAGCTGGTTGCGGTCGCCCGAGAGCCGGTAGAGGGCGGCCTGCTCGGGCCGGACGACGTCGTCGAACACAGCGTCCGGTGGCCCGTCGGGGTCCGGTTCGGCAGCGGGCCCACGGTCGCCACCGAATCCCCCCGCACCGAGGACCATGGTTTGGGATTTGGCGACGAACACGGTCCCGTCCGGGTCGGCGCCGCGGCTGGTCAATTCCACCGCGGCGTGTTTGCCCTTGTCCCATACGGCCGACACCTCGGCTTGCACCGACATTTCCCCGCTGGCACCGATCGGCCGATGCAGTTCCAGCGACTGCGCAGAGTGAACGATCGGATACGTACCCAGGTCAAGCACACCGCGCAGGTCCTTGACGGCCCACCAGTTGGCCACCAGGGCGAACGTCGGCAGGACATCCGGGCCGCAGGCCTCGTTGAGCAGTCTCAGCTCGGACGGCGGGCGGGCGCCCACCCCCAACGCGTAGAGGATCACGTCGGTCTCGCTCCAGCGGAAGGTGTTCGGCGGCAAAGCGGTTCCGACCGCAGAGTCGAGCAGAGCCACGGCACCTCCTACTAGACGGATTGACGATATGTGTTCAATCGTGCATTATTGTGGCAGTCAGTGCAACTACTTTTACCCGATGCGGAAAGCGGGAGGGACCGACATGAGGTTCGGCGTGTTCATCCTCGGCGACAAACCCAACCACCTCAGCGAACGCGAGGTGCTGGCCAACGTGTTGGAGGAAGCGCGCTGGGCGGAAGAACTCGGTTACGACGAGATCTGGCTGGCCGAACACCACTTCTCCCCCTACGGCATGCTCCCGGACCTGCCACAGGTGGCGACGGCCATCGCCGCGCAGACCGAACGCATCCGCATCGGCACCGCGTGCATGGTGGCGCCCTTCCACGAGCCCATTCAGCTGGCCGAACGGATCGCCTTGGTCGACGTCCTGTCCGGCGGGCGCTTCGACGCCGGCTTCGGGCGCGGCTACCAGGCGCATGAGTTCAAGGGCTTCGGTATCTCGATGGACGAGGCCACGGGCCGATATCAGGAGTGCGTGGAAATCGTCAGCCGCCTGTTGACCGAAGAGAACGTCAGCTTCCACGGCAAGTACTTCCAAATCGAGGACGTCACGATCTACCCGCGGCCGGTGCAGCAGCCGATCCCCGTTTGGGGCACGGTGATGAAGACGCCGTCGAGCTTCGAGTGGCTGGCCGAGAAGGGTTTCGGGGCGATCATCGGAAACCCCTACCAGGTGGACCCGGATCTGCAGGGCGCGCTGGACATCTACCTGAAGGTGCAGTCCCAGAAGGGACTTGACGCCGCAACCGGCAACGTGTGGGCGCTGCTCAACGCCTTCTGTCACGCCGACGATGCGTTCGCCCGCAGCTACCCGCGCGAGAGCGTCGAGCTCTCCATTCAGACCCATCGGAAGTATTCGAGCCCGTTCGAGCGCGGCGGCGAAATACCGGCCGACTACAAGGCGTATTCGGACTGGTTCGAGAAACACGACAAGCAGAGCTACGAGCAGGTGTTGAACTCGCACCTGACGCTGATGGGCGACCCCGACCGCATCGTCGATAAGATGCGTACCGTCATCGACATGGGCTGGCGCAACATCATTTTGCGCATGTCGCGCGGCGGCGCCATGGACCGCACGAAGGTGTACGAGTCGATGAAGTTGTTCGCCCAAGAGGTGATCCCCGCGGCGACCGAGCTCGCGGCAGCCGCGGCTTGAACCAGCAACTCGCCGACCGCATCCGCGCGGTGCTCGCGATCGACCCGCGGGCGCCCGCGATCGAGCATGAGGGCCGGTGGGTGGATTGGCAGGGATTGTCGGACACCGCCGCGGGCCTCCAAAGTTGTCTGCGGGCTGCAGGGTTGGGTGAGGGCTCCCCCGTGGGGCTGGTGCTGCGCAATCACCCCGCGATGGTCGGCGCCGTGCTCGGGGTGCTGCTGACCGGCGGCTGCGTGGTCACGATCAACCCGTCCCAGGGTGACGCCGGGCTCTGCGCGGACATCCGCGAGCTGCGGTTGCCTGCGGTGGTGGCCTTACCGATCGACTGGGAGCGCACAGGAGTGGTCGACGCCGCCGCCGGGGCGCTGGGTGTTCGCGTATCGAGTGACCCCGCCGGCGCGACCGTTGTCGAGGGGCTGGAACAGTCCGGACCGGGCCCGTTCCGCCCGCCCGGTGACGGCGTGGCAGTCGAGATGCTGACGAGCGGCACGACCGGTCCGCCCAAGCGAATACCGCTGTCTTACAGCTCCTTTGAGCACACCGTCGCGGCGGCGAGCGCGCATTACAGTGTTGGCGCCGGGCACGACTCAGAACCGAGACTGCGTTCGGGCGTCGCGATCGTATCCTCGCCGCTGGTGCATATGTCCGGGCTGTTCCGCACTCTGCTCAACATCTGCGAAGGAAGAAAGATCGCGCTCCTGGAGCGATTCCGCGTTCCCGAATTTGTGGATCTGCTACTGCGGCACCGACCGAAGGCTGTCAGCCTGGTGCCGTCGGCGATGGTGATGGTGCTCGACGCGGGCGTGGATCCGGAGGCCTTCTCAAGCGTCGAGGTGGTGACCTCCGGCACCGCACATTTGCCGGTCGACGTGCAGACCAGGTTTGAATGTCGCTACGGCGTCGCGGTGCTGCCGTCCTACGGGGCAACGGAATTCGCCGGCGGCGTGGCCGGCTGGAACCTGGCCTTGCACCGGCAGTGGGCGACCGCCAAACGGGGAAGTGTCGGGCGCCCCCAGCGTGGTCGGGAGATCCGCGTCACGTCCGTCGAGGATGACATCGAGATGCCGCCCGGCGGGCAGGGCCGCATCGAGGTCCGCACCGAAGGCGGGGACTGGGTGCGCACCACCGACCTCGGCCGGGTCGACGCCGACGGCTTTGTGTTCATCGACGGGCGCACCGACGACGTCATCATTCGCGGCGGGTTCAAGGTCAATCCGGGCGAGATCGTCGGCGTGCTCCGTGATCATCCGGCTGTCCGCGACGCGGGGGTCACCGGCCTGCACGATGAACGGCTCGGCCAGGTGCCGGTCGCGGCGGTCGAGTTGACCGACGGCGCCCGCGCCACGCCCGACGAGCTGCTCGCCTACGCGCGTGAACGATTGAGCCGTTACTACGTCCCGGCCCGCCTGATCATCGTCGAGGAGTTGCCCCGCACGCCGTCGCTCAAGGTCAGCCAACCCGCGCTGCGCGAACTCTTCGAAGGGACAGCAAGTTGACGACACGTGGTGTGGCCGCCATTGCCGGTGTGGCAGACGAGGTTTCGGCGAGCGGGGTGATCGATGTTCCACTGCGCGAGCTCGAGGCGCGCGTGATCACCGCCGCCCTGGCCGACGCGGGCCTGTCGCTGCGCGACGTCGACGGGCTGTGCACCTGCACCGGCGGAACGCTCATGCACTCGGTGGAGCTGGCCGAGTACCTGGGGATAGCGCCACGCTTCACCGACGCGACGCAGACCGGCGGCGCCAGCTACGGGTTGTATGTCGAGCACGCCGCCGCGGCGATCGCGGCCGGCGAGGCGGAGACGGTGGTGATCGTCTACGCGTCGACGCCGCGCGCCGCGCGCAAGCGTGGCGAAAAGGGTCTCGGAGTTTTCGCCACCCCCGAGCGGCTGGAATGGGAGACACCGTTCGGGGTGATGCTCCCGATCAGCGCCTACGCCCTGGCGGCCAACCGGCACATGGCCGTGTACGGGACGACGCCCGAACAGCTGGCCCAGATCGCGGTCGACACGAGGCGCTGGGCCGCGCTGAACGAGCGAGCTCACCTGCGCGAGGCGATCAGCGTGCAGGACGTCCTGGACTCGGGCTTCCTCGCCGAGCCGCTGCACAAGCTGGAGTGCTGCCTGGTCACCGACGGTGCCGCCGCGGTGGTGGTCACCAGCGCCGAGCGCGCGCGAGACCTGGCCAAGCCGCCCGCATTCGTCCTCGGGGCGGCGACGGCGGCCTCGCACGCCATGATCTCCCAGATGCCCGACCTGACCGTCACCCCGGGGGCGCTGTCCGGGCCGGCCGCCTTCCGCGCCGCGGGCCTTCGCGCGGCCGACATCGACGTAGTCGAGCTGTACGACTCGTTCACGATCACGGTGTTGCTGGCGCTCGAAGACTTGGGCTTCTGCGGCAAGGGCGAGGGCGGTCCGTTTGTCGCGGACGGCGCGTTGGGGCCCGGCGGCACGTTGCCCGCTCAGACGTCCGGCGGCGGCCTCGCGTACACCCACCCCGGGGCGTTCGGGGCCTTCCTGCTCGTCGAGGCCGCGCGGCAGTTGCGCGGTGAGTGCGGCGAACGCCAGGTCCCGGACGCGAAAACGGCTGTCGCACATGGCACCGGCGGGGTGCTCTCGGCCACCTCGACGGTGATTCTGGGAACGGAGGCCACGCTGTGACCGATACGCTGCCGGTCCCGCAGCCCAGCCCGGTGTCCGCGCCCTTCTGGGACGCGACCCGGCGTCGCGAGCTGACGGTCCAACGATGCCAATCGTGCGCCCGGCTCGTCTGGTACCCGCGGTTCGTCTGCCCGCACTGCGGCGGGCCATCGCTGGTGTGGGAGAAGTTGAGCGGTGACGGGGTCGTTTATGCGGTCAGCGTGCACCACCGCGCCGCGCTTCCCGCCCTCGCCGACAAGGTGCCGTACTCGGTGGTGCTCGTCGATCTGGACGAAGGGGTCCGCATGATGTCGAACGTGTTCGGTCCCCCTCCCGCGGTCGGTGACCGCGTCAGGCTGGCGTGGGTGCCGCTCGAGGACGGCCGCAACCTCGCTGTCTTCGAACCGAAGTGAGCCCCGACTCCGCGCTGCGACGGTTCCGCGAAGAGCTCGTGCTGCGGCACGTCGCCGCCGAGAATGCGCGGGACCTGGAGGCGGCGATGGCCACCTTCACCCATCCGCGCTACGAGATCATCCCTACCGGAACCGTTTTCGACGGTGACCAGGCGGTCCGCGCGATGCTGTCGCAGCAGTGGGCGGATCTCCCGATGCTGCGATATGCCGCGGAGGCGATCTACCACGGGGACAATGGTCTGGTCGTGGAGACCCGGACGACCGCACCCGGCACCCCACTCGACATGTTGAGCGTCAACCTCTTCGGCTTCCGCGGGCCCGATCTGGTTTTGGAACGGTGCTACTTCGACCGGATGCTGCTCGCCGCGCAACTCGAGTCGATCCGCGCGCCCTAGCCGCCTACAGCGTCACGGACCGCTTGGACAAGGGCCGGAATGTCGCGGTCCCGGTTCGCACCGGGCAAGGGCCAGTGCGTCATCCGCAGGTCGGTCACGCCTGCGTTCGACAGCGAGGCCGCCCCCGCGGCGACCGCGGAGAGGTCGAGCCCGCCATCGGGGCTCGTCTGCACGCGCAGCGTCCCGGCAACACCGAACCCGTCCGGGTCACCCCCGGCGCGCTCGACCGCGGCGCGCATTCGACGTATTCCGCCGGCGACATCCCGCGCGTCCGGGCCCCACGGGATCCAGCCCTGTCCGAAGCGAGCGAGCCGGCGAGCGACCGCTCGGTTCACCGTCCCGCTCACCCACACCGGCACCCCGCCTGGCTGAACCGGTTTGGGCATCTGGTGTATCCGCTCGAAACTCAAATCGACCGATTCGTAGCTCACCTCGTTCTCCCGCCACAACCGCTGGCAGACGTCCAGCGTCTGGTCCAGGATCGCCCCGCGTCGATCGAAGTCCACCCCGGCCGCGTCGTATTCCTCACGCTGCCAGCCGACACCCACCCCGACATCGATGCGGCCGCCGGACAGAACATCCATCGTTGCAAGGGTTTTCGCGAGGACCGCGGCCGGACGCAGCGCCGCGAGCAGAATGTTGGTGCCCAGCCGGATCCGGCGCGTCCGCGCCGCCAGATAGGTCAGCGTCGTGAGCGGTTCCAGCCAGTGCCCGTCGGGTCCGGTCGGTTGGCGACCGCCTACCGTTCCACCCGTTTGTGGATTCGCGTATGCGTCCATGTTCATACCGAACGCCACGTGCTCCGACACGAGCAGACGGTCGAACCCAGCGCCCTCCAACAGCTGTGCCCACTCCGTGAGGTGTTCCCAGTCCGACGGTGCCGCGGACGAAAACGACGGAATCCCCATCGACAGCTGTAGCGAGGCCATCAACTGTGTTCCTCGATCGACGCGCGCCGGTCTTCGGTGGCATCGACGACAACCCTGCGGTGTGCGATCCGCCACCGCCCCTCGGCGTCGAGTACATACTCGTCCAGGTAGCGGATGTGCATGACGTGGTTGCGACCGTCCGCCTCGTCAACGCGAAAGTGATTGGCGGTGCAGTAGATTTCGCCTACCGCAGATCCCCCCTCGATGACGTACAGGCCCTGGGCTACGAGGTGAGCCGTCCGCGGCCACCGGGCGACGATGTCGATTACCCGTTCGATCTCGCCGTGGCCGGTCAGCGTTCCCGGTTCGCGCCCCGGTCTTTCGACGAGCATGGAAGCGTCGGGCGTGAACACCGAGAGCAGCGCCTCGCGGTCTCGGCGATCGACCGCCGCCGCATACCTGCGGGACAGCGCCTCGAGTTCCGCATGGGGGACTGCGCGCGAGATGTCCATCTGCTTCCCGTGCCGGCGGATAGAGACCTGTTGACGATACAACCCCGGGTTGTGGCGTCAGCGGCCGGGAACTCGGCTGCGCGCCTCGCCGGAGTGTCGTGCTCCGAATCGCGGCACGGCTACGAACCCGCGACTGTGTGCGGCGGTCACGGCGCGCTGCAGCGGTATCAGCAGCGGTACGAAGAGGAGTTGGTCGGCGACCATCGGGGTCAGCAGCCGATTGTGCACGAAGGCGAATGAGCTCTTGGTGATCGGGTCGGCCCAACCGATGGTTCCACCGAGGCCGGCGTGCCCAAAGCCCCGCAGTAGGCCCGGCACCGGTGATCCGTGGTAGCCCAGGTGAAACGACATCGGGAAGAAGACGTTGAGGTCGGGCCGAAAGCTGCGGGTGCCGGTCAGCGACGCGACCAATTCCTCCGAGAGGAATCGCTGCCCATCGATTCTTCCGCCGTTGGTGAGTGCTGCGTACATCTTGGCCAGCCCCCGCGCGGTCACTACCGCGTTCACCGCGGGAATCTCGCTGTCCAGCAGCCCCATGTCGCCCTGCACCAGCGAGGTGATACCGGGGACATAGGTCGCACCGAGCGGTCCCGGAACCGGCAGGCTGGCCATCAGCGAAACCAGCCGCCCGAGCACCGGGCCGCCCGAGAAGCGTTGCGGGAACATCGTTTGGGCGGCCTTCGTGGGCGCGTCGGCCGGCGGCCGCCCCAGGTGGATACCGTCGATGTCGAGTGGTTGAGCGACCTCGGCGCGGAACAACTCTCGCATGCCCTTACCGGTGATCGCGCGGGCCAATCCGGATGCCAACCAGCCGAAGGTGAACGCGTGATACGCCGCGCGGCCGGCGAGGCGGTCCACCCGCGCCGCCGCCAGCCGCTCTTCCATGTAACGGTGATCGAGCAACTGCTCGGTGCTGATGGTCCCGAGCCGCGACAGGCCCGTGGTGTGGCGCATCATCTCGCGCACGGTGATGGCGGACTTGCCGTTGGCGCCGAATTCGGGCCAGTAACGCGCGATGGGGTCGTCGTAGGACAGCAACCCACGGTCGACCAGCCGGTGCAGGACCGTCGAGGCCACGCCCTTACCCGCGGAGAAGACCATCGCGCCGGTGTCCGCCGACCACGGCACCCGCCCCTCTCGATCGGACCAGCCGGTCCACACGTCGACGACGGGTTCGCCATCGACGTACACAGACAGCGCGCCACCGCCATACCGTGGGCCGGGAAAGAGCGTGGCGAAGGTTTTCACTGCGCAGGCAAATCGAGGGTCGGCGGCACCGTGCACATGGGTGGGCAGACCGTCACCGGCTTGTAAGGCTGGTCGATCGGGCATCGCGGTCGAAGCTCTCCTCACTGGCACTTGGCGCCATCGGACGACTGAACAAATATCGT
>NZ_LZJA01000003.1:0-57694 GCF_001666785.1 Mycobacterium sp. E3305
GCGGCGCCTCCGCCGCCCACCAGCGCCCAGCGCACCCCCGGCAGCGGTTGCATATCGGGCGCTAACTGCTCGATGGTGAGCTAGCTGACAACCACCAAGAGGTCGCCGCCTTCGACCTGGGCGGTCTGTGAGACGGCGACTCGGGCCACCTTTCCGGCCTTCGGGGTAGTTACGGCTGCCTCCATCTTCATCGCCTCGATCGTCGCGATCGTCTGGCCCGCTTCGACTTCCGCTCCGACGTCGATGGTCACCGTAACGACGCCGGCGAACGGCGCACCGACATGGTCGGGGTTGTCGCGGTCGGCCTTTTCGGCGGCGGGCACATCCGCGGCGATACTGCGGTCACGCACCACGATGGGTCGCAACTGCCCGTTGAGAATGCACATCACGGTACGCATGCCGCGCTCGTCCGCATCGGAAATCGCCTCCAGGCCGATAAGCAGTTCCACGCCGCGCTCGAGCTCGACTCGATGTTCGTCACCCTGGCGAAGCCCGTAGAAGAACTGATTGGCGCTCAGGCGCGACGTGTCACCGTACTGCTCACGATGGTCCTCGAGCTCCTTCGTGGGGCCGGGGAACAGCAGCCGATTCAGCGCCGCCTGCCGCTCGCTGCCCGCCGCTGCCAACGCCCGTTCGTCTGCGCCCGAGAGCTGCTGTTCCGGCTTCGCCGGTCCGCGACCTCGTAACGCCTTGGTGCGCAACGGCTCAGGCCAGCCGCCCGGCGGGTTGCCGAGCTCCCCGCGGAGGAAGCCGATGACCGAGTCGGGGATGTCGTAACGCTCGGGATCGGCGGCGAAATCCCGCGCACTGACACCTGCACCGACCAGCGCCAGGGCGAGGTCCCCGACGACCTTGCTCGACGGGGTCACCTTGACCAGGCGGCCGAGGACGGCGTTAGCCCCCGCATAAGCGTCTTCGACGTCCTCGAAACGGTCACCGAAACCCAACGCGATTGCCTGCTGGCGCAGGTTCGACAGCTGCCCGCCCGGGATCTCGTGCCGGTACACCCGTCCAGTCGGGGCCGGCAGCCCGGACTCGAACGGCGCGTACACCTTTCGCAGCGCCTCCCAATACGGCTCCAAGGCGCAGACGGCATCCAACGATAAGCCCGTGTCGTAGGTGGTGTGTGCCGCGGCGGCCACGATGGAAGATAACGCCGGCTGGCTCGTGGTTCCGGCCAGCGGGGCCGCGGCGCCGTCCACGGCGTCGGCCCCGGCGAGCCAGGCCGCCGCATAGGTGGCCAGCTGCCCGCCCGGGGTGTCGTGGGTGTGCACGTGTACTGGCAGGTCGAATCGCGACTTCAGCGCGGAAACCAGCGTCGTGGCGGCGGGCGCGCGCAACAACCCGGCCATGTCTTTGATCGCCAGCACGTGCGCACCCGTCGACACGATCTCGTCGGCCAGCTTCAGGTAATAGTCAAGGGTGTACAGGCGTTCGGCCGGATCACTGAGATCACCGGTGTAGGACATCGCCACCTCGGCGACGGCGGTGCCCGTCTCACGAACCGCGTCGATCGCCGGGCGCATCGAATCGACGTTGTTCAACGCATCGAAGATCCGGAAGATGTCGATGCCGGTTGCGGTCGCTTCCGACACGAACGCCGTCGTCACGGTGTCCGGATAGGGCGTGTAGCCAACGGTGTTGCGTCCGCGCAGCAACATCTGCAAGCAGATATTGGGCATCGCCTCGCGCAGGGCCGCCAGCCGCTCCCACGGGTCCTCCTTCAGAAACCGCAGCGCGACGTCGTATGTCGCCCCGCCCCAGCATTCGATCGACAACAACTGCGGCAACATTCGTGCGATGTAGGGAGCCACCATGATCAGCCCGCTGGTGCGCACCCGCGTGGCTAGCAGGGACTGGTGCGCATCGCGAAAGGTGGTATCCGTGACGCCGACTGCGCGCGATTCACGCAGCCACGCCGCGAATCGCTCCGGCCCGAGTTCGGCAAGAAGCTGTTTGGATCCCGCCGGGGGGTCTGTCGACAAGTCGATGTCGGGAAGTTTGTCGTGCGGGTACACCGTCGAGGGACGCTCGCCGTGGGGCTTGTTGACCGTGACATCGGCCAGGTAGGTCAGGATCTTGGTGCCGCGATCGGCCGAACTGCGCGCGGTGAGCAGTTGCGGACGTTGTTCAATGAACGACGTGGTGACGCGTCCGGCCTGGAAGTCAGGATCGTCCAGAACCGCCTGCAGGAAAGGAATATTCGTCGAGACACCGCGGATGCGGAACTCCGCGACCGCGCGCCGCGCCCGCCGCACGGCGGTGGCGAAGTCACGCCCTCGACAGGTCAGTTTGATCAGCATCGAATCGAAGTGCGCGCTGATCTCGGCGCCCAGCGTCGTGCCGCCGTCCAGCCGGATTCCCGCCCCGCCCGGGGTGCGGTAGGCGGTGATCCGGCCGGTGTCCGGGCGGAAGCCGTTGGCTGGATCCTCGGTGGTGATGCGGCACTGCAGCGCCGCACCGTGTGGGACGACGGAATCCTGGCTCAAGCCAATCTGTTCCAGGGTTTGTCCGGCAGCGACCCGCAGTTGGGCGGATACCAGGTCAACGTCGGTGATCTCTTCGGTGACGGTGTGCTCCACCTGAATGCGGGGATTCATCTCGATGAAGACGTGGTTGCCCCGTTCGTCGAGCAAGAATTCCACTGTGCCCGCGCATGTGTAGCCGATGCTTCGCGCGAACGCCACCGCGTCGGAACAGATCCGCTCCCGTAGTTCTGGATCCAGATTCGGTGCGGGCGCGATCTCGATGACCTTCTGGTGGCGGCGTTGGACGCTGCAGTCGCGCTCGTAGAGGTGGATGACGTTGCCGTGGGTGTCGGCCAGGATTTGCACCTCGATGTGGCGGGGGTTGGTCACGGCCTGCTCGAGAAACACCGAGGCGTCACCGAAGGCGGACTCGGCCTCACGACTGGCCGACTCGATCGCCTCGGGCAGGGCCGCCGGTTCGGTCACGCGGCGCATCCCCCGACCGCCGCCCCCGGCCACCGCCTTGACGAACAACGGGAACGTCATGGACTCGGCCGCCGCGACCAACTCATCCACCGACGTCGACGGCGCCGACGAGGCCAGGACCGGGAGACCAGCCGCCCGTGCCGACGCGATCGCTCGCGACTTGTTGCCGGTGAGCTCCAGCACCTCCGCGCTGGGGCCGACAAACGTGATGCCCGCGTCCGCGCACGCCGCCGCCAGGTCGGGATTCTCGGACAGGAATCCATAGCCGGGGTAGATCGCGTCAGCTCCGCACTGCAGGGCCGTGGCGACGATGTCGTCGACCGACAGGTAAGCCCGTACCGGGTGCCCTTCCTCGCCGATCTGATACGACTCGTCGGCCTTCAACCGGTGCACGGAGTTGCGGTCCTCGTAGGGATAGACCGCGACGGTGGCCATTTCCAATTCGTAGGCCGCGCGGAAGGCGCGGATCGCGATCTCCCCACGATTGGCGACCAGTACTTTCGCGAACACGTAGTTACGATAGAGCGCGTTGCGGCGATCCGACATATGCGCTGGCCGGACGGATCACGCGTGAAACCGGTCGGCTCGATGATGTGGGTGTGTCTTCTGCTCAGCGGACCACCCGGTGCGGTCGGTCCGCACCGCAGCACCGATCTGCCCTATCTGCGCGCGGTCACACCCTGGGTGCCTGTGCAGCACCCGGCCGCGCGAGTCCGCGATCCAGGGTCGGTGCTTCAATGGTGGGATGGGTGACCCCACGCCCCAGGTGGCGATTCTGGACGACTACGCCGGTGCGGCCCTGCGGCTCGCCGACTGGTCGCCCGTGCAAACCCGCTCCCGCATAACCGTTTTCGACCGGCACCTCGGCGAGGAAGAGGCGGCCGACGCGTTGCGGCCCTTCGACGTGATCTGCACCCTGCGTGAGCGGATGGCGCTGCCGCGGACGCTGCTCGAACGGCTGCCGAACCTGAAACTGATCACCATCGTCGGGAGGAGCCTGCCCAACCTGGACCTGGCCGCGGCCACCGAGCGGGGGATCCTCGTGGCCCACACCGACTTCGCCCATCCGCGATTCCGCTCCGTGCACGACGCGACCCCCGAATTCGCCTGGGGATTGCTGATCGCCACGGTGCGGAATCTGGCCGAGGAACATCGCCGCATGCGAGACGGTGCCTGGCAGACCACGACCGGCCTCACCCTGTCCGGCAAGACGCTCGGGCTGCTCGGCCTCGGGCGGGTGGGTAAGCGCATGGCCGAATACGGGCGGGTGTTCGGCATGGAAGTCATTGCGTGGAGCCAGAACCTCACCGCGGATGCCGCCGCGGCCGCTGGTGCACGCCGGGTCGAGAAGGCGGCGCTGTTCGAAGAGTCCGATGTCGTCTCGATCCACGTCGTGCTTTCGGAACGCACGCGGGGGCTGGTCGGCCAGCCCGAATTCGCCCTGATGAAGCCGCACGCGTACCTGATCAACACGTCACGGGGACCGATCGTCGACGAGGCCGCCCTGATGACCGCGCTGGACACCGGGCGGATCGCCGGCGCCGGACTCGACGTCTATGACGTCGAACCGCTGCCGCCCGAGCACCCGTTGCGGCAACTCCCGAACGTCACCCTGTCGCCCCACCTGGGGTACGTCACCCGCGAAATGCTCGGCGCCTTTTACGCCGACACCGTGGAGGCGGTGGTCGCGTGGCTGGACGGGGCGCCGGTGCGGATCGCCAACCCTGGTTGATCAGGTGCGCTTCCGTCTCCAGTACGGGCTCTTGACGGCTTCGAGGGCCTCGGTGACATAACGGTCCAGAGGCCAGGGCCGCCCGGACTGTCGCACCCATCGCTGGAAGCCGAAATCCGCTGCCGCGAAGGCCAGTTGGACCAGCAGCCCGGGGCGAATGTCGACGCCGGGGTTCACGCCCATGCGCTCGGCGATCAGCTTGGCCGCCCGCTCCTTGTCGGCGGGGGTGTGCACAGTGACCTTGCGAAGCCGGTCGGGGGCCACCAGCAGCGCCTCACGCCATTCGTCGGTGTCGGCCTGCTCGAAGGACCGGGTTCGCGTGACGATGGCGTTGATCAACGCGACGTCCGGGGGCTCGCTGGCGGGCCGCTGTTCGAGGAGGTTCACGATCGCGGCGCCACCGTGGCGAACGGGGGCCAGCAGCAGCTCTTCCTTCGTTGGCACGTGCCGGAAGAAGGTGCGCGGCGAAACGCCCGCGGCGGCCGCGATTTCCTCGGTCGTCACGGCGTCGTATCCGCGTTCGACGAACAGCCGGAACGCCGCGCGCCTGATGTCGGCCCGGATCTGTGCGCGCTGCCGATCGCGCAGCGACTGCCCGCTCACCGGAAGCAGCCGATTCCACCGTCGACGTGGATGGTCTGGCCGGTGATGAACGTCGCGTCGGTGCCCAGCAGGAAGGCCACCAGCGCGCCGACGTCGGTGCGGACATCGCCGATGCGCTTCATCGGGACGCGGCTCACCGCCTTCGCATAATCCTTGGGCGCGAACTGTTTCCAGAGCTTGACACCGTCCGACTCGGCGAACGGGCAGATCACGTTGACGCGGATGTTGTCACGTCCCCATTCGAGGGCGGCGACCTTCGACAGGCCCCGGATGGCCTCCTTGGCGGCGGCATACCCGCCCCATCTCGGTTCGCCGCCGGTACCCGTCCCCGAGCCCAGGTTGACGATCGAGCCGCCCCCGGCCGCGACCATCACGGGGTGCACGGCCTGCATCAGCAGGAAGGTCGCCCGCGGCCCGACGTCGTGACCGAGCGCGAAATCCTCGGTGGTGATGTCGACGAACGCCTTGGGTTCGTTGGTGGCGATCGCGTTGTTGACCAGGCCGTGGACGGTGCCGAAGGCGTCGACCGCGGCGGCCACGATGCGTTGGGCGCTGTCCGGGTCGCGCAGGTCGGCGGTCAGCTTCTCGACGGGGCCCATCGAGGAGAGCTCCGCCGTTGTCGTGCCGAGCAACTCGTGCTGAATGTCGACCAGCAGCACCGCGGCGCCGCGTTCCAGCAGGGCGGCGGCGACACCCTTGCCGACGCCCTGGGCGGCGCCGGTGACGACGGCGACGTGGCCCTGCATCGAGGAGGGGTGCGAGTAGGTCATTCGGCCGGCCCCAGCCGCAGCGGTACCCCGCGGTGCATCTCGTAGGTGCTGCGGGCACCGTCGGGGAGTTCGATGAACTCGACCGCCGTCCCATCCGGGTCCTTGACGAAAAACATTCGCACCCCGCCGATTTCGAATGGCTCTTGGTCGGGCGTGTAGCCCGCCGCGGTGACGCGCCGGTGGGTGTCGTCGAGATCGGTCACCGACAGGGAAAAGTTGTGGATGCCGGTGACGCCTCGACGCGCCGGCTTCTGGTCGGGAGAGCCGGCACCCAACGACAGCAACTCGACCATCAGCCCGCCCAGCAGGCCGCCCACCACCCGACCCTCCTGCTTGCGGGTGGCGTGCAGGGCCGCATCGAAAGGCTCACCGGAGATGAGGGTTTCGAACACGACCTCCATCCCGAGCAGGTCGCGGTAGAAGGCCAGGGCGCGCTCCATGTCGGTCACACCGACCACGAGGTGACAGAACGAGACGTCGCCGAGGACGCCGGTCATGACGTGGTGAGGCCGGGCGCCGGGCGCCCGGCGAACAGAGGCAGATCGAGGTAGGTCTTGATGCCGGGCTCTGCGGCGCAGACGTCGGGAATGGCATTGACGCAATGGTTGGCCGTGGCCACCACGCCCGGATTCTTCACCAGGCCCTCGGCGATCGTTTCGGGCTGCAGGCCCTTGAAGGTGAGGCTCACGGTCGGATCGCCGGTGATCTCGACCTCGAAGCGTTCGCCGCGCCCGCCGAAATCCCAGCCGGGATCCAGGTTTTCCTCCCCCATCAGCCAGTTGACGGCCGCCGTGATGACGGGTTCGCCGTCGACGAGTGCCTGCCAGCGGAAGCGGCGCGCCGCCACCTTTCCTGTGGTGATCGGGAACGGCGCGTAGTCGATGTCGGCGGTCGCCACGGCGACGTCCTGAATGGTCCGGATGTTCGGGTCGATGCGGAATCCCATGTGATCGGCGATCATTCGCACCGACTGCTTGAAGCCCGCCTCGAGCAGGCCGGCCATCGGGCCCTGCATGGCCTCCTCGGGCGTGCCGCCGAACCCCATGATGTGGCGCACGACATCCGGGGCGTTGTAGGTCCGGATGTCGGAGAACTCCTCGGCGCGGATGTGGGTGACGGCCGAGGAAAGCGAGGACAGCATGAGCGGGAATCGTTCTGTGATGCCCCCGGGGTGGATCCCCGAACCGTGCAGGGTCACTCCGGCGCCGGCCGCGGCTTCGGCGACGGCCCTGTGCCGCGAGTTGTTCGGGTCGGGGTACACCCAACCGACGGGGGTGACCACATTCTTGCCGGACCGCAGGATCGCGATGACTTCGTCGTCGTTGGGCACCAACGGGCTGTACACCACACAGTCGGCATCCAGCGCCAGGATCTCGTCGGCGCTGGACGTGGCGGTGACGCCCAGGTCGTGAGTGCCCAGGATCCGTCCGACGTCGAGGCCGTTCTTCTCGGCGCTGTGTACCCAACAGCCGGCCAGCTCCAGCTCGGGATGATTCAGGACGGAAGCGATGGCCGCCTTGCCGACTCCTCCGGTCGCCCATTGGATGACGCGCAGCTTGGACGGACTACTCATCGCCTGACCTCCGATGCTTTACACGCCGATGACCGAAATGGCACAGTATGACCCGCTGACAGTGACTGTCAACAATGGCTTCGGGTAGGAAGGCCTGCGCATGAGTGTCCTGGACGGCAAGGTCGCGGTCGTCACCGGTACCAGCCGCGGCGTGGGCGTCGGGATCGCCCACGAACTGCTCCGGGCCGGAGCCACCGTCGTCGGCTGTTCGCGCTCACCCCTCGGCGCCATTCCCGGTGTGGAGCCGGACTGGGCGGACCGGGCCTTCCAGAAGGTGTGCGACCAAGGCGACTACCGCGCGATCGACTCATTCGTCTCCGATGTCGTCGCCGAGCATGGCCGGATCGACATCCTGGTGAACAACGCCGGCGGAACGGTGCCGGCGCCGCACGTCGAGAGCATTCCCGAACTGGTGCAACGCATTCAGGGCGCCCCCGGCAGCGACGACGAGTATGAGCGCACGGCGCTGTTCCACGCGTTCGCGGTCCAGATGAACCTGATCAGCCCGCTGTGGTTCGCCATCCGCGCCTACCGGCAAATGCGCACCCAGGACGGCGTCGGCTGCATCATCAACATCTCCAGCGGGGCAGGGCATCCTGCGGGATCACCGACGCTGGTTTCCTATGGCGCGGCCAAGAGCGGCCTCAACCACCTCACCCGCTCGCTGGCCGAAGAGTGGGGCCCCAAGGTGCGGGTCAACTGCATCGCGCTCGGACCGACGATGACCGAGAACTTCCGGTCCTTCGTGCTGCCCAAGGACGATCCAACGGGCGCAAAGTATTTCGCGGCCGTCCCGCTGCGCCGTGCGGGTGAGCCCGCGGAGGTGGGCAGGGTGTGCGTTTTCCTGGCCGGCGGGGAGGCCGACTTCGTCAACGGCACCACCATCGAGCACGACGGCGGGATGCTGCCGGGCGTGCTGTACGACGCCGGCCTCAAGACCATTACGGATCTGCTCTAATCGTGGCCACGAGCAATCCGCTGGAGCCGACCGCCGAGCAGTTCGCCGCCCTGGCCGCGCGTCCGGCGAATGAACCGGTGGTGATGGTCAACCTGTTGAAGTTCAAGACCCCCGGCGGGGTGGGGGCCTACCAGCGCTACGGCGTGGCGGTGATACCGCACCTGGAGCACGCGGGCGCCGTCGTCCGCTACGCCGGGACAGCACCGACCGTCGTGACCGGCGAGGGCGAACGGCCTTGGTGGGACGCCATTCTCATCGTCGAGTACCCGACTCCGCAGGCGTTCATCGATATGGTGACCGACCCGGGATATCTCATGGCCCACGAGCACCGTATCGAGGCGCTGGAGCGCGGCGACCTGATCGCGACCTCGACGTGGTCGCTTACGCTCGACTGAGCGGGCCCACGAGACTGCTGAGACCTCAGAGCTTGTAACCGATCGCGCGCAGTAGAGCGTGGCGCTCGGCCACGTCACGATCACCTTCCACCGCGACGGGAGTCTGCCCGTCGATGACGCCGATGATGCCGCGACCGCGCGGAGACACCGCAACGATGACATCGACCGGATTGGCTGTGGCGCAGTAGATCCCGCAGACCTCCGGAACCGCCTTCACCGGATTGAGGACATTCACCGGAAAGCCGTCACGCAGAAAGACCACGAAGCTGTGCCCGGCCGCGATCGCCAGCGCGGTGCGCGTCGCCAGTTCGACCAGATCGGCGTCGTTGCCGCTGCGGCGAACCAACCGCGGCCCGGAAGCCTCGCAGAAAGCCACTCCGAACCGTAGCGACGGGCTCACCCCGGCCAGCGCCTCGTGCAGGTCTTCGACCGTCTTGATGAAGTGCGCCTGACCGATGATCACGTTGACATCGTCCGGCTTGTCAACGGCCACCACGTCCCACGTCAACGTTGTTGTCGCCACGAACTCATGCTGCCACCCCTGAGGTCCTGCCGGAAGGCGCGTCCGGCGGCAGCGCCCCTCGGCCCAACGGGGGTAGTCGGCGCACGCGACCCAACGGAGGACCAATGGCGGTCGTCGAGGGTCGAAAGACCCGCCCTAACGCCCCCGTTATTCGATAGCGTCGCTCTTCTACGGAACCCTTTCGGTGGGGGATCAGCGATGAAAACCTCGCTCAATTTCGTCGAGTCCAGACGTTCCTCGCGCGTCCCGCTTGACCAGAGCCGTCCCATCCGCGACGAAGCGCACAGTCTCCCCGCCGCAATTACTTTGACGAATTCGACCGGCCAAGGAGTATAGCGATGACCGTCTTGATGACCGGATTTCCCGGCTTTCTCGGCAGTGCATTGCTGCCGGGCATCCTCAAGCGCACCGGCGACTCGGCAATCTGTGTGGTGCAGCCCAAGTTCGGCGCACTGGCGCAGCGACGCGTGGCGGAATTGAGCTCGGCGGAACCCTTCCTCGAGGGGCGGATTCAGCTCGTGGAAGGCGACATCACCCAGCCGGGGCTCGGCATCGCCGCAGATAACCTCAACGAGGTCACCGAGGCGTGGCACCTGGCGGCTGCATACGACCTGGCGGTGCCCCGCGAGGTGGCGGTCCGGGTCAACGTCAACGGCACCCGAAACGTCCTGGGCGCGCTCGAGCACTGTCCCCGGTTGACGCGCTTGCACTACTTCAGCACCTGCTACGTCAGCGGCCGCTACGCCGGCCCGTTCGGCGAGGACGACCTCGAAGTCGGTGCGCCGTTCAACAACCACTACGAAGAGACCAAGCACCTCGCCGAGGCGGACGTGCGCTGGCACATGTCCGCGGGCATGCCCGCGACGATCTATCGGCCCGCGATCGTTGTCGGCGACAGCCATACCGGGCAGACCCAGAAATTCGACGGGCCCTACTTCGTCATGCAGTGGCTGCTGCGACAGCCCCGGTACGCGGTCCTCCCGATGGTGGGCGACCCCGCGACTACGCGCGTCAACGTGGTCCCGCGCGATTTCGTCGTTGACGCGGTCGGATATCTGAGCGGCCTGCCCGGCTCCGAGGGGCGCACCTATCAGCTGGCGGATCCGCGTCCGCTCACGGTCGAGGAGATGACGGATGCGCTGGCCCAGGCGACGGGCCGCGAACTCCTCAAGGTTTCGTTGCCCCTGAGAATGACCAAAGCCGCATTAGCACACGTCCCGGGGCTCTACCGCTTGATGCGAATTCCCCCCGAAGCAGTCGATTACTTCGTCCAACCCACCTTCTACCTGACCGATCATTGCCGGGCTGATCTCGCAGGCAGTGGTATCGAGGCGCCCGCGTTCGGCAGCTATGTCGATCGGCTCGTCGAATACATGCGTCGCCATCCGAACGTCGGCTCGGCCGCGATGTTCTGAAGAGCGCCTTCGTCCCGACGCCAGTCGCGGTCTAATTGGTGGATGGAACTGATGATGCCCACCGACGCGATATTCCTGCTGGGAGAGTCGCGGGAACATCCCATGCACGTCGGCGGCTTGCAATTGTTCGAGCTGCCGAGCGGCGCGGGCAGCGGCTTCGTCCGGGAGCTCTACGACCGTTTGGTGGCGCAGGATGATTTCCAGCCGACATTTCGCAAGCATCCGGCGACGTTCGTCGGCGGCATCGCCAACCTGGGCTGGTCCTACGACAAAGACGTCGACGTGGACTATCACGTCCGGCGTTCGGCGGTACCGTCGCCCGGGCGCATTCGTGAACTGCTCGAGCTGACTTCGCGGTGGCACAGCAGCCTGCTGGATCGTCACCGTCCGCTGTGGGAGACCCACATCATCGAGGGCCTCAAGGATGGCCGGTTCGCCATCTACACCAAGATCCACCACGCCCTGATCGACGGTGTCTCCGCGCAGAAACTCATGCAGCGCGCGCTGTCGACCGACCCCGACGACACCGAGATGCGCGCGCCCTGGAGCTTGCCCAAAAGCAAGCGCAAGAGCAGCCCGGTAAGCCCACTGCGCTCGGCGTTGAGTGCGGCGGGATCCATTGCGGCACTGGCCCCTTCATCGCTTTCGCTGGCGCGGGCGGCGCTGTTCGAGCAGCAGCTGACGTTGCCGTTCGGCGCCCCGCGCACCATGCTGAACGTCAAGATCGGCGGCGCTCGCCGCTGCGCCGCGCAGTCCTGGTCGCTGGACCGGATCAAAAGCGTCAAGAAGGCCGCCGGTGTGACGGTCAACGACGTCGTTTTGGCGATGTGTTCGGGCGCGCTGCGCTACTACCTGCTCGAGCAGAACGCGCTACCGGACACGCCGCTGATCGCGATGGTCCCGGTGAGCCTTCGCACCGAAGACGAGGCCGACGCAGGGGGCAACCTCGTCGGCGCCATCCTGTGCAACCTGGCCACCGACAGCGACGACCCCGCACAACGACTGCAGACCATCAGCGAGTCCATGCGGAGCAACAAGCAGGTGTTCTCGCAGCTGCCTCGGTTCCAGGCGCTGGCGCTGTCCGCGGCCAACACCTCCGCCCTGGCGTTGGCGGCGGTCCCGGGCTGGGTGGCGTCGACGTCGCCACCGTTCAACATCATCATTTCGAACGTCCCGGGGCCTACCCAGCCGATCTACTACGGGGGCGCCCGGCTCGACGGCAACTATCCCCTGTCCATCGCGCTGGACGGGCAGGCGCTGAACATCACGCTGGCCAACAACGCCGGCAACCTGGACTTCGGCCTGGTGGGATGCCGGCGCAGCGTCCCACACCTGCAGCGCTTGCTCGCGCATTTGGAGTCCTCCCTCAAAGACCTGGAACGCGCCGCCGGAGCCTGATCCGCCGATGCCGAAGTTCAGTGCGGGCGTGCTGTTGTACCGGACCCGCGTCGGCGTCGCCGAGGTCCTGATCGCGCACCCGGGCGGCCCCTTCTGGGCGCGAAAGGACAACGGCGCCTGGTCGATTCCCAAAGGGGAGTACGCCGATGGCGAGGATCCCTGGGCCGCCGCGCAACGCGAGTTCGCCGAGGAGCTCGGGCTTCCGGTGCCGTCCGGGGCCCGGCTGGACCTCGGCCAGCTGAAACAATCCGGTGGCAAGGTGGTCACCGCCTTCGCCGTCGCCGCCGACCTCGACGTGACCGAGGCGCGCAGCAACACCTTCGAATTGGAGTGGCCGAAGGGGTCGGGCAGGCTGCGCGAGTTCCCGGAAGTCGATCGGGTGGGCTGGTTTTCGGTGGCGCAGGCGCGCGTCAAGCTGCTGAAAGGGCAGCTCGCCTTCCTGGACCGGCTGATGGCGGATCCGCATCTGGCGGGATTACGCGAAGGCGCGTGACATGCGTGGAAATCGACAGGGCCCAACGACGGGCACAATGGCCGCATGACGACCGCACCGACCGAATCCCAGGGGCTGCTGCTGCAGCTGCTGGATCCGGCCAACCGGCCCGACCCGTATCGACTCTGTGCGCGGTTTCGCGACGGCGGAGCGCTGCAGTTGCCGGAGGCCAACCTGGCGGTGTTCTCCAGCTACCGCGATTGCGACGAGGTGTTGCGGCACCCCTGGTCAAGCAGCGACAACGTCAACTCGACGGTCGCCAAGCGGCAGGCCGAGGCCGGCACGGCCCCCCAGAGGCAGGGGCCGCCGGGGTTTTTGTTTCTCGATCCGCCCGATCACACGCGGCTGCGCAGGCTGGTCAGCAAGGCGTTCGCGCCGAAGGTGGTGAGCGCGCTGAAGCCCGACATTCGGTCGCTGGTCGACGGAATGCTCGATCGAATCGCGGAAAAGGGACGCTTTGACGTTGTCGAGGAGTACGCCTATCCGCTGCCGGTGGCGGTGATCTGCCGGCTGCTCGGCGTGCCGCTCGACGACGAGCCACAGTTCAGCCGGGCGTCGGCGTTGCTGGCCCAGGCACTGGACCCGTTTTCGACAATCACCGGCGTGCCACCGGACGTCGCGAACGAGCGGCAACAGGCCGGGGCTTGGCTGCGCGCATACTTTCACGACCTGATCGAGCGCCGTCGTTCACAACCCGGTGCCGACCTGCTGTCGGGTCTGATCGCGGTGGAGGAGTCCGGAGACCAACTGACCGAGGACGAGATCGTCGCGACCTGCAATCTCCTATTGATCGCCGGACACGAGACCACGGTGAACCTCATCGGAAACGCCGTGTTGGCAATGCTGCGGCGTTCCATCGAGTGGACCGCTCTGGGCGCCGATCCCGGCCGAGCGTCGGCGATCGTGGAAGAAACCCTGCGTTACGACCCGCCGGTGCAACTGGTCGGGCGAATTTCCCTCACCGACATGGCCATTGGCGGCGTAGAGGTGCCCGCGGGCGATGTCATGATGTTGTTGATCGCCGCCGCCCACCGCGACCCGGCGGAGTTCGACCGGCCCGACACCTTCGATCCGGACCGGACGCCCCTGCGGCACTTGGGCTTTGGCCGGGGAGCCCACTACTGCCTGGGAGCACCTCTGGCCCGGCTGGAAGCAGGCGTGGCGCTATCGGCTATTACGGCGCGATTCCCCAACGCGGGGCTGGACAGCGAGCCGGAGTATAAGGCCAACGTCACGCTGCGGGGATTGTCACGGCTCATGGTCACGGTCTGACCGCCGCGTCGCGCGCGAACCCAGGGCAAGTCATCGTGGCCGCACCTCGACCAAAACCGGATTATCGCGCGGCGGCATATCAATAGTCCTAAACTCCCCTGGTCAGCCGTATCACGACGCAGTCAAGCAGGTAACGGACATGACCAAAGAGAACGAAAAGGGCGACAGCACTTCCGGTCCCGGAAAGGGAGGCGGAAATGGATCAAACGGACCGGGTCCTCGTCTGGTTCCGATCACGCTCGCCGTCTACCGTGATTTGCGTGTCGGCATGGTGGTCATCATGGTGATGCTCGCCGCGGCCGTGATAATCGAAAGGCTTTCGGCCACGTGCTGGCAATTCGCCATCAGCGCTTACTATTACACCTCCGCGCACAGCATCGTCATCGCCGCGCTTCTGGCGCTCGGCGCCCTTTTCATCATGTACAAGGGAAGCAGCGACACCGAGGATGCTCTGTTGAGCTTGGCCGGAGTCTCCGCATTGATAGCAGCGATCGTGCCCCAAGGTCGGCCCTCGTCACTGTGCGGACGGGCTGACCTGCCGCCCGAATACAACGTCGACGCCGTCACTCGGCCCAACGTCTGGGCGGTGGTCATCGGACTGCTTTTGGGTTGGGGCATTGTTTTGTGGCAATCCCCGCGCAACCGCACCGAGCGGACAAGAAGCCCGGGCGGCGTACTGGCGCTGGGTTTGTTCTGGCTGACCATGGTGGTAGGCCTGCTCACCTTCATCTTCGATCACAAGTTTTTCCTGGCGCAGGCGCACGGCGCAGCCGGGTTCCTGCTCCTCTCGACATTCATCGCCACCGTGTTCTGCACCGGATACCTCGTCAAGCGAGAAGATGAGTCGAAATCATCCCATCACCGTGCGTACCGGCGGTTCTACCGAGGTATGGCGGTGGTGATGCTCGTGACGTTGATCGCAATCGTCACAGCACATCTCGTGCACCGCGGCTGGGAATTATGGGTGTTGCTGGTCGAGGCACTCCTGATCATCGAGTTCGCCATCTACTGGGTCGTGCAAACCATCGAGCTGTGGGACAGACCCGACCGAAGGGACCGCCTGCCCGACGATGCCCAGCGGCGGATCGCCGACGCGAGGGCGAAAGGTGGTGGTCTGGACGGATTCAAGTCCGGGCTCGCCGATGTGACGAAGCCAGACGGGCCAGACCGGTTGCTGCCGTTCCTCTGACGGGCCGACCGCACAGCGGAGGTGCCGGGCCGCCGTCCGGCGCTGGGGCACTTGGGCTTTGGTCGGGGCGCTCTGCACTGCCCGGGCGCCCCCAAGGCCGGCCCGAAACCCATGGCGGCCGATCGGCGATAACGGCGCTCTGCCCCAACGCCAGGCCGACAGCAGGCCGAAGCACCGACCGCCGTCGCGCAGCGGGGATCGTCGCGGCGCGAGGCGGCGGGAAAGCTCAGCCGCGCTCCCACGGCGGGCTCTCGCCCATCTTCTTGTAGTACTTGGCCAGGTGGCTCTTGACCCGGTCCACGTCCGTCTTCGGCAGGTCGATACCGCCGCGTGCACCGTCCATGATGGCGCCGGCTGCCATCACCCCGCGCGGCACCGCCTGGAGATCGCCACCCACGACATCGGCGATCAGCAACTTGTACGCCGTGAAGTTGTCCTTCTTCCCGTTGTCGTACCAGACATGGGCGTCGCGATACTTCTGGTTCGGCGCGTCTTCGGCTGCGGCCCACTTGCGCACCCGTTTCTCGGCCGCGTCACCGTCCCATTTGCGGTCGCGGTCGGCCAAGGGCAGATCCTGAAACGCTGTCACTGACATGTAGGTGCGCGTGCCCGTCCCGGCGGCCGTTAAACGTCCCACCTTCATTGGCCCGCCGAACCGGCGGATAAGCGGTAGCGTCATTGGTGCTGGCTGTGCTGTCGGTGGTGTTTGCGCGACGCACCAGCGGCGATGTGAACGGGAGACCACCATGAAGCACTGCATCGTCGGAGGACTGGCCGCCGTGCTGGCGGCCGGAGGTTTGATCGCCGTGGCGCCGCCGGCCAGCGCCGGCTGCCAGTACGGAGGATCGTTCCTCAGCAAATGCGATGGACCCGTCCAGCCAGATGGCACCTGGCAGCGTTGCGTGGGATTCACGCACCTGATCTGGAACGGCGCCAGCTCCTACCTGGTGCCGGATAAGCGCTGCGATCTGATGGGGCCGGACCAACACCCTGGAGATCTGGCCTTCGCCGACCCGCCGACGCACATCGACGGCTGAACCCAAAGGCGGCGAAAGGTCTTCGCTAGCCAGACCCCAGGCCAGGCACGATGTCCCCGAGGCTGAAGGTGACCGGCTGTTCGAGTTGTTCGTAGGTGCACGAGCGCGGTTCCCGATCCGGACGCCACCGGTTGAACTGTGCGGTGTGCCGAAAGCGCCGGCCTTCCATGTGGTCGTAGCGGACCTCGACCACGCGTTCCGGCCGCAGCGGCACGAACGAAAGATCCTTGCCGGCGTTCCAGCGGGAGAATTCGTTCTTGCGCGGCGTTCGTTCGCCGGCCTCGTGGGCGGCCCAGTTCCACGGGTGACCGTCGAAATCGGTGACGAGCGGCTGCAATTCGGTGAATAGGCGTCGCCGCTCAGCCATCGGGAACGCGCCGATCACACCGACGGAGGCGAGCTGACCATCGTCCTGGTAGAGCCCGAGCAGCAGCGATCCGATCGCATCGCCGCCCGACTTGTGCACGCGATACCCGGCGACGACGCAATCGGCGGTGCGCTCGTGCTTGATCTTGAACATGACGCGCTTGTCGGGCTGATAGGTCACGGTCAGTGGCTTGGCGACGACACCGTCGAGGCCGGCCCCCTCGAATTCATCGAACCAACGCTGCGCGAGCTCGATGTCAGTGGTGGCCGGCGTGACATGGATCGACGGGCCCGAGCCCGCCAACGCGTCGACGAGGGCGGCGCGCCGCTCGGCAAACGGTCGCCGCGTGTAATCGTCGTCCCCCAGGGCGAGTAAGTCGAACGCGATGAACGACGCGGGCGTCGCCTCGGCAAGCATGCGCACCCGCGAATCCGCCGGATGGATCCGTTGTTGTAGCGCCTCGAAATCCAGGCCGTGCTCCGTGGCGATGACGATCTCACCGTCGATAACGCAGCGCTGGGGCAGCTCAGCACGCACCGCGGCCACCAGCTCGGGAAAATAGCGCGTCATCGGCCGCTCGTTGCGACTGCCCAGCTCCACTTCGTCGCGGTCACGGAAACAGATGGACCTGAATCCGTCCCATTTGGGTTCGTACGACGCATCCGGCGGGATCGATCGCACCGACTTGGCCAGCATTGGCGACACCGGGGGCATGACGGGTAAGTCCATAGGCCGATTGTGCTGGAATCGTTGGTATGGCTGCTGCAGAAGAGCTCGACGTCGACGGTGTCGCGGTGCGTCTGACCAATCCGGACAAGGTCTACTTCCCCAAGCTGGGCACCAAAGGCACCAAGCGGCGGCTCGTCGAGTACTACAGGGCCGTGGCGGGCGGCCCGATGCTGGACGCGCTCCGCGACCGGCCCACCCACCTGCAGCGCTTCCCGGACGGCATCGATGGCGAGGAGATCTACCAGAAGCGGATTCCGCAGCACCACCCCGACTACCTGCAGACCTGCCGGGTGACGTTCCCGTCCGGACGCACCGCCGACGCGCTGAGGGTGACCCACCCCTCGGCGATCGTGTGGGCGGCACAGATGGGCACCGTCACGTTGCACCCGTGGCAGGTACGCTGCCCGGACACCGACCATCCCGACGAGTTGCGCATCGACCTCGACCCGCAACCCGGAGTCGCGTTCGAGCAGGCGCGGACGGTCGCGGTCGACGTGTTGCGGCCCCTGCTCGATGAGCTCGGTTTGGTCGGGTACCCCAAGACGTCCGGCGGCCGCGGCATTCACGTCTTTCTGCGGATCGCCACGGACTGGGATTTCGTCGAGGTGCGCCGAGCGGGGATCGCCCTGGCCCGTGAGGTGGAACGCCGCGCGCCCGAGGCCGTCACCACGTCGTGGTGGAAAGAAGAACGGGGCGAGCGCATCTTCATCGATTTCAACCAGAACGCTCGGGATCGAACCATGGCCTCCGCGTATTCGGTGCGGCGCACTCCGATAGCGACGGTGTCGACGCCGATGACGTGGGAAGAGCTGGCCGGCGCGGAACCGGACGACTACACGATGGCGACAGTTCCCGACCTGGTGAAGGACCGCCAGGACCCTTGGGCGGCAATGGATGACGTGGCACAGTCGATCGCGCCCCTGCTCGAGATGGCCGACGCCGACGAAGATCGCGGCCTTGGGGACATGCCCTATCCGCCGAACTACCCCAAGATGCCCGGAGAACCCAAACGCGTTCAGCCCAGCCGGGATACGGACTTGAAGAAAGACAACAAGTCGAAGTGACCTCGCTCGTGGAGCACTCCCATGCGATTTGTCACAGTGACGGCTGGGTGGTCCAAGCTCGTCCCAGCGCAGCTGGGTCTCTGGTCTTGGAACCTCTGCTAATTCAAGGCAGCCCGAATCGACTTGATGTGCAACAGTGCAAAACCGCCGTATGACTAAGCGCGCCGGTACGCGCTGACTGGCACGCCGATAGGCCCAAAAGTATTGCTTGCCAACTAAAGCGTGCCAGTCAGCGCGAAGACCACCTACGGTGTGCAGGTAATTCCGGTGGCCCCACCGCTACACGAGAAGGTAGGCAGCGTGCATCCGGAGCTCGTTAATGCGGTGGCGGCCAGTACCAAGCCGAGAACAACCTTGTACTTCAAACGAGACATCACCACTCCGTTCGTTGAGAAGAAATGCTTCGCCCGAGGAGGGTTATTATACGTGAGCGCAATGCGGAACGCTATGGCGTTCAACATATTTGCGCTCATTATGTCGTATCAAATGGCGTGAAAGGCCCAACGCGGCTGAAACTTGTTGTGTCACAAAGACTAAGTCAACTCCGAACCGTGAGAATCCCAGCAGCATGAAGACGTCTGGCGATGAGGGATTGCGCAAGGTTGCACAGCAAAAGGTGCGTACGCGACACGCTGCTCAATATGAAAGAGCCTGAAGAGCAGGCAGTTTCATAGCAAAGTGCACCGGTTAAGTGGTTGCGCTGACTGGCGGGCTCCATGCCCTCGACGATGCAGTCGATAGCTCGATGTCGACCCAACAGGTGAAGGCCGCCAGTAGCGCAACCCCCTCAACGGCTGCCGGGTGGCTTTACGGCGTGCAGACGAGGCCGCCGGTGCACGAGATGGTCAACGGCACGGTGCAACCCGAGCTTGTTAATGCGGTGAAGGCCAGGACCAGGCCGAGAACAACCTTGTACTTCCAACGAGACATGAACCACTCCATCCCCTGAGGAGAAATGTTACGCCCGAGGAGGGTTATATTACGTGAGTGCAATGCGGAATGCTATGGCATTCACTAAATTTGCGGCGATCTACGTCAGCTGATTGAAGGGGGTCACGGGCCGCCGCCGAGCGGCGTCCCGGCGTGGGTTAATGCGTCGCCGGCGTCCGCTTTGCATTCATTCTCGAAATCGTCCCGCGGGCTCGGAACGCGCGATAAGATGAGGACGCGCGCGATCCGACCTGCATTTCAAACAATGCAGGGCGATGTGGAACGTGTTCGGGGGAAACGACATACGGCTCTAACCGATGGAACACGGCCTTCGTTCGTGTCTCCCGATATCGTCATGCCCATTGCAATCCTGTCGGTGAGCTCGGTAAGCTGACCCAACGACCAACATTGACCGCGCCGGCGGATCCGCACGTGCCAATTCCGGGCCCCATTTACGAACCGCCAACGCTTTGAATGCATTTCACGCAACAGCGCCTGCGAGCGTTGCGGGCTTAAGATTTCAAATCCGGTCAACCCGACCGGGAAAAGTAGGCTTTGCCGCTGTACGGCTGGCGGCTCGCGTGTTGTGCGCGGCGTTGGCCCTCGCGCTTTCTGTCGCGGCCGGTGTCACCGCCGCAACCGTCGCACGCGCCCAGCCGGTTGGCGGTGACGCCGCCGACCGCCTGGTCGGATGGGACACCTACCGTCGGCTGGATCTGTTGCCCTATCTGCACACCGGCACGCAGGCGTTGCAGCTGTCGAGCTTCGACCGCAGCGGCGGTGATTTCGACTTCTCCACCGGCAACCGCAACGGCACCGGCGGATGTTTGGCGTCGGGCGGCGCGGGCTGCGTCGTCGCGGAGGATCGCGGTGCCGGCGAGGTGGATTCGATCTGGTTCACCCGCGACGGCGGCAAGGTGACCCGGATCGGAAACATCCGTGTCGAGCTCGACGGCCGGACGGTATTGGACGCGCCCTTGCAATCGGTGGTCGATGGCGCGCTGGGTGCGCCGTTCGAATGGCCGCTGGTGGCCAACGCGGCGCAGTCGCCGGGCGGGGTGTATATCAAGGTGCCGATGCCCTACCGCGAATCGATGCGCATCAGCGTCACATCCAATCTCGAGTACTACCACGTCGACTATCGCCAATTCTCGACCGCCGAGGGCGTCACCACCTTCTCACCCGCCGATCGCGCAATCGACGTGCTCGCCACACTGCGCGCGGCGGGCACCGCCGATCCCAAACCCTCGGCGGCGAGTCCGGTTCACGACAACCGGGTTGTCGATCTTCTCCCCGGTGCCGCGGCGACCATCGCGGAATCTGCAGGCCCGGGTAGCATCTCGGCGTTGCAACTGCAGCTGCCGGAACCGACCGATCAGCTCCTGAACGGCGTGCGGCTGCAGATGGAATTCGATGGCCGGACCATGGTCGACTCCCCGCTCGGGGAGTTCTTCGGGGCCGGGTTGGGCGCCGTGACGGTACGGTCGCTGATGTTCTCCGCGGTTCCGCAACCCGGGGGATCGCTGTCGCTGTCCGCGTGGTGGCCGATGCCATTCGCGCATGCGGCTCGCATCACGCTCGTGAACACCACCGGCGACCCCGTGGCCAAAATCGGCAGCGACGTGGCAACCGAGCCCGACCCCGAGTGGGAGTCCGCGTTGGCGGGCGGACGCGCCGGCTACTTCACCGCCCGCTCCCACGCCGCGCCGACCACCTTCGGCCAGGACTGGTTGTTCGCCGACGAACAGGGCCACGGGAAGTTCGTCGGCGTCAGCCACACCATTCGCGGTTCCCGAATCAAAACCGCGTTCAGTGACAGCGCCCCATACTTCCTCGAAGGGGCGGAGCGTGTCTACACCGACGGTGCCGCGTCGCCCCAGTGGTACGGCACCGGCACCGAGGACCTTTACGAGGGCGGCTGGTATTTCAAGGACGGCACTCGATTCAGTGACCCGCTCACGGGTCAACCCGACCAACGCACGGTGGCCGGCGGCTGCGCCGACTATTGCGTCGCCGTCTACCGGCTCATGTTGGCCGACGCCGTCGACTACCACTCCGCGATCCGCTTCGGCATCGAGCACGGCAAGCGGAACATGGTCCAACCCGATTACAGCTCAACCGCTTTCCTTTACACGCAACCCAACGACGCCCTGACCGCCGGGGACGATGTCCGACCCAGCGATCCGGTCAGCCGACTGCTGCACGGCTACGCTGACGCCGACGCCGCCGATCAACTACTGGTCAGCGAATACGAGGGCAGCGAAGACACCCGTCCGGTCATCGGGTCGGTGCGCGCCACCGCGGCCGCGATCACGTTCCACGTCGAAACCGACCCGGACAACCGAGGCATCCTGCTGCGTCGCACATCCGACCAAGCGAACGGATTCCAACGCGCGGACGTCGCGGTCGACGGCGTCCCCGTCGGGACCTGGCTTCAGCCGCGGAACAACGGTATTCACCGCTGGCTCGACGACACCTACCTCTTGCCGCCACCGGTGACTGCCGGCAAGGCGCAACTGACCATCACCCTTACGCCCGCGCCCGATTCCCCGCCCTGGACGGCGAGCCGCTACCAGGTCGAAACGGTGACCGGTTGATCACTAAGCAGCGGTAGGCCGCATCACCCTGGCGGCCAGGAGCGAGGCGATCAAGACACCCGTCAATCCGGCGACGGGAGCCACCGACGACGACCATCCCGACAACACGAAATAGCCGAAGGCGGCGCCGACGGCCAGCAGGGTCGCGTGCACGGGCGTCCAGTGCTCGATGGCCGGCAACCAAAACGCCAACCCCATGCCAAGGAGCAGCGCCAGAACGTGACCGAACGCGGTGAAATCCGCGTCGAGCGTCGCCATCAACGCGACGCCGAGCCACCACCCGATCCAGGCCGGGCGCCAGCGGGCCGGTATCGATGCGGTCAGGGCGCCCAGCACGCACACCGCGCCGTAGCTGATCCCGACGTCGGTGGCGCGCGCCACCGAGAACGGGAGCCATCCCGTTTCCACCGCGGCCACCAGCCCCACCGCGACGATCACGGTGGCGCCGATGTGGCCGACGGCGAAGGTGATCAGCAAACCTCGCCCGCGCCAGATGAGTTCACCCAGCGCCAGCAGGCACACCAGGCCCGGCAGCCAGAGGAAGACATCGCCGCCGTCGCTGACGAACGCGCTGCCGACCAGGCTGCCCAGGTTGCCGTGCGCCAGGTTGTGCAGGTTGGTGCTCATATCCCTTACCACCGCGGCGCGGGTGTGCCCGCCCAGCGCCGACAGGGTGACCGAGACGGCGAGCAGCATGACGGTATACGCCGCCGTGACGCGCAGCCGGTCGGGGCGCGCACGAAGGTCCGTGCGGGACACCATCACTGACCGGTCCAGCCCCGGTCGCGCGCCAGCAGGTCGGCGACGGTTTCTCTACGCACAAGTTCACGCGACTTGCCACCGGAGACCGCGACCAGGGGCGGGCGGCCCACCATGCTGTGGCTCGGCACCATCGAGTGCTGGTAGGCACCGGTGCACGCGACGGCCAGCAGATCTCCCGGGCGGATGTCCGCGGGCAGCTCGACGTCGCGGGCGATTTCGCGACCGTCGCCGTGCCGGCCGACGACGGTGACCGGTGCGGTGACGCTTGGAGGGTGCCGATTGGCCAGCGCCACCGTGTATTTCGCGCCGGGCCGCTCCATGCCGTGGATGTCACTCGACCCGCCGTCCACCGCGACGAAGGTGTGCCCTCCGGGCTGACGTTTTACGGCGATCACCCGGCAGAGCATCATCCCGGCCCGCGCGGCGATGGCGCGGCCCGGCTCGATCACAATTCGCGGGCGAGGGAATTCGTGCTCGCCACAAGCCGATTCCAGCGCACCGTCGATGACGGTTCCCAGCGCACGTACGTCGAGTTCGGGGTCGCCCGGGAGGTACGGGACTGCATGCCCACCGCCCAGATTGAGTTCACTGAGCACGACCTGATGGCGGTCGCGGACCTCGGCCATCACACCGATCATCTGGCGGATCGCCTCACCGTAGAGCGAGGCGTCGGTGAGCTGTGACCCGAGCCGGCAGTGCAGCCCCACCAAATCCAGCCACGGCTGATCCAGGACACGCCTCAGCGCGCCGGCAGCCTGGCCGCCGGATAGCGCGAAGCCGAATTTCTGGTCGATCGCCCCGACGTCGGGGATGACCCCCACCAGGACGCGCTGACGGTGACGCACCCGGCAGGCCAGGAGTGAGACCTCGCTGGGCGTATCGATGACGATCCGTCCGACACCGGCGGCGATCGCGTCGCACAGCTCGGCCGCGGTGATCACCCCATCCAGGATGATCTGCGACGGGGGGACGTCGGCGGCCAGCGCGGTGGCCAGCTCACCGGCCGAGGCGACGTTCACGCCGGCCCCTTCGTCCGCGGCCCAGCGGGCCACGTCGACGCTCAACACCGCCTTCCCGGCGTAGATCAGCTCGGCGTCGGGCAGTGTCGCGCGATAGCCCCGAATCCGGGCCCGGAAATCCTCTTCGTCCACCACGTACGCGGGCGTGCCGAATTCGGCGGCGAGGTCGTCGGCGGCCACGTCGCCCACGCAGAGCCGGCCCAGGTCGTCAACGTAGGCGCTCAGCGGCCAGATCGCGCGATCGAGATGCGGGTTCAGCCCGTGCCTCAGCGACGGAAGCAGCTCGAAGAGCGTCATGCCTCTACGGTGCCGGTCCGGCCCGGCGCGTGCCGCGTTCTTAACGAAGCCTTCACACCCGTGCGGCAAATCTTCACAGATTCGGAACACTGGCCGCGATCGAGGCGATCACCTCGTCCGCGGACACGATCGCGGTCGCGTAGTTCGGAATGTTGACCTCGAGTGCGGCGCGCATCTCGACCTCCGAGTAGTCCGCCGTCCCGTCGCGCACCACCGTTACCTCGTACCCGAGCTCCGCGCCGTAGCGAACCGTGGCTTCGAGGCAGGTGTGGGCGATGAGTCCCATGACGATGAGCCGATGAACGCCGTGCCTCTTGAGCTGCAGGTCCAGGTCGGTGTTGGCGAAACCGCTCGAACACCAATGCTCGTGGGCGACGACGTCACCGGGCTGCGGCTCGAACCCGGTGCGAAGCTCACCGCCCCAGGTGCCGAATTCGAAGGTCTTGCGTGACCACGCCGCCTTCTGCACCGGCGCGATGTGTTTCCACGTCTCGTAATCGCCGGGGCGGTATCGGCGATGCAGCGCATAAAAGACGCGGATGTCCGCCCCGCGGGCCGCGTCGAGCACCCGCTTCATGTGGGTGACGCAGCCGTTGCCCTCGATGACGCCTTTCAGGCGCTCCCAGACCTTGCCGCCCGGGGAGATGAAGTCGTTGTAAGGATCGATCAACACCAGCCCCGTCGTGTCCTTGCTGTACGTCACGCGGTCATCATCCCTCGTGGACGCCTTGACTGACCGATCTGCCTGCTGCTACACATGGTTGCGCCACAAATTTGGGCGATCGCCCAAAAAGGCGGCGCTTGGAGGTGACGATGGGCCGGATGGACGGCAAAGTCGCGTTCGTGACCGGCGCGGCGCGCGGACAGGGCAGGAGTCACGCCGTCCGGCTCGCGCGCGAAGGCGCGGACATCATCGCCGTCGACATCTGCCGCAAGTTCGAGGCGTCACCCGTGGAGGGCGCCACCCCCGAGGATCTCGACGAGACCGCCGGCTTGGTCAAGGACGCCGGAGGCCGGATCGTCACCGCCGAAGTCGACGTCCGCGATTTCGACGGGCTGCGCGCCGCGGTGGACAGCGGCGTCGAACAGCTGGGACGCCTCGATGTCATAGTCGCCAACGCCGGCATCGGGACGACGGCGGGAAAGCTGCACAAGACCCCTGAGCCGCTGTGGCAGGAGATGATCGACGTCAACCTCAGCGGCGTCTGGAAGACGGTGAAGGCAGGGGTTCCGCACGTCCTGAACGGTGGCCGCGGGGGCTCCATCGTCCTGACGTCGTCGGTGGCGGGGGCCAAGGCCTACCCACACGTCGGCCACTACGTCGCGGCCAAACATGGGGTCATCGGCCTGATGCGTTCGTTCGCAGTCGAATTGGGCCAGCACATGATCAGGGTCAACGCCGTCCTCCCGACTCACACGAGCTCGCCCCTTCTGCTGAACGAGGCCACGTACCGCGCTTTCCGGCCCGAACTGGAGAACCCCGGACCCGACGACCTCGCGCCGGTGTGCCAGAGCTTCCACTACCTGCCCATCCCTTGGGTGACGCCCGAGGACATCAGCAACGCCGTGCTGTTCCTGGCCTCCGACGAAGCGCGCTACATCACCGGCGTCGCGCTGCCGGTGGATGCCGGCAGCTGCCTGAAATAGAGGAACGAATGACCGTCACCAGCGAGACGTCCGTCTACTACGACCCTTACGACACCGGCATCATCGCCGATCCGTATCCGACCTACGCGCGGCTGCGCGACGAGGCGCCCATCTATTACAACGACCGCTACGACTTCTGGGCGCTGTCAAGGCATTCCGACGTCGAACGGGCGCTGGCCAACTGGGAGGCGTTCTCCAACCGGCGCAGCGACATCCTCGAGCTGATCCAGTCGAAATTCGAGATGCCCGGCGGGGTCATGATGTTCCAGGATCCGCCCGAACACACACGGTTGCGCGGACTGATGTCTCGCGTGTTCACGCCCCGCCGGATGGCCGAACTCGAGGACCAGATCCGGCAATACTGCGTGCGGTGCCTGGACCCGCTCGTCGGCTCGTCGAGCTTCGACATCATCGCGGAGCTGGCCTCGATGATGCCGATGCGGGTGATCGGGATGCTGCTGGGAATCCCGGAATCCGAACAGGTCTCGGTGCGCGACGCGAACGACGCCAACCTGCGAACCAAGCCGGGCGCTCCGTTGAAGGTCGCCGACGCCGACTCGATCGCTGACGGCCGGATCTACGCCGACTACGTGGAATGGCGGTCCAAGAACCCGTCCGATGACCTGATGACGACGTTGCTCAACGTCGAGTTCGACGACGAGGACGGGGTGCACCGCAAACTGACGCGCAAGGAGGTGCTGCATTACACGCAGGTGGTCGCCGGCGCCGGCAACGAGACGACCGGCCGGCTGATCGGCTGGCTGGCCAAGGTGCTCGCCGAGCATCCCGACCAGCGCCGCGCGGTCTATGAGGACAGGTCGCTGTTGACCCGCACCGTCGACGAGACGCTGCGATTCGAACCGACGGGACCGCACGTCGCGCGTTGGATGGCCAGGGATTTCGAGTGCTACGGCACGACGGTTCCGGCGGGCAGCGCCATGCTGCTGCTCTTCGGCGCCGCCAATCGCGACCCCCGCCGCTACGCCGACCCGGACAGCTACGACATCCGGCGGGACAACATCTCGCACATCACGTTCGGGAAGGGTGTGCACTACTGCCTCGGCGCCAACCTCGCCCGTCTCGAGGGCCGAGTCGCGCTGGACGAGATGCTCAACCGCTGGCCCGAATGGGGAATCGACTACGAGACAGCGAAACTCGCACCGACCTCGACGGTGCGCGGTTGGGAGCGGCTAGAGGTGGTGCTGCCCTGAGTCAGGCGCCTCGAACCGGTCGATGAGCCGGCTGACGAGCGCGATGGCCTCGTCGTGGCCGCGCGTCGCGCCGAGGGAACCTTCCATGATGAGGGTCTGGCCGACGGCGGCAATAACAACCGCGAGGCCGGCGGGCGGGAATTCCGCGACATCCAGCGCATTCTCGCGGACAACGTGGTTGAGTGCGGCGATCTGCCGGCTCCGCCACCGTTCGGACCACGCCGCGATCTCGGCCCGAATGTCCTTGCGGTGGTTGGCCAGGCCCATGAACTCCTGCAGCAGCCGGGCGTCCTTCGGCTCGATGAGGGTTCGCCACAGGGCATGCAGGGGACGGTCGGAGGCCAGCGCCTGATCTTGGCGCTCGAGATAGGCCGCCGCGCCGCGGCGGAACACGTCGAGGTACAGCTCGTCCATGGTGGGGAAGTAGTAATGCACCAGGGCCGGTTTCACGCCGGCCTTTGCCGCCACCCGGCGCGAAGTCGCCGCCGCATAGCCCTCGTCGACCATGATCTGGATCGTTGCGTCGATGAGCAAGTCGCGGGTCGTCGAGTCCCTGGCCATCACCGGACCCTAAGTTGGGCGGTCACCGGGAATCAACAACGCCCATGATTAGAAGATGGAGCGGCGGGGAACTGTTTGACCGAACATTTCAGAAAGTGAAGGATCACAGCGTGGCCGCCAGCTTCCGGGACATCATCCAGTCCAAGTACCTGCTCCTGACGACGTTCACCAAGGACGGCCGCCCGAAACCGACGGCGATCTGGGGTGTGCCAGAAGGCGACAAGCTTCTGGTCATCACCGACGACGGCTCCTGGAAGGTCAAGCGGATCAACAACACGCCGCGGGTGACGATCGCCAGGAGCGGATCGCTCGGCAAGCCGAAGAGCGAACCGGTCGAGGGCGTGGCCCGGGTCCTGCCGAAGTCCGAGACGCGGCGCGTCTACAACGCCGTGCTCAAACGGTACTGGTATCACGCCTGGTGGTTCTATGCCCATTCGATCGTGCGGGGCGGCATCGACAAGGTGCACGTCGGCCTGGAAATCAGGCCGGCCGCTTAGCGTCGCTCTTGGGATCGATCAGGATCTTCGCGTGCGCCTCGGGGTCACCGAGCGCGTCGAACGCGGCCTCGACGCCCGACAGCCCGACCGTCCCGGTGATCAGCGGCTCGACGTTGACCTTGCCGTCGGCGAGCATATGCAACGTATCGCGGAACTCGAGCGGCGTGTAGCCGAGCACGAACCGCAGGTCTATCTCTTTGTTGATCGCCATCGCCGGACGGATGTGGTCGGCACCCATACAGACGCCGACGACGACGACGCGCGAAAACAGCGGCGCGCCGGCGATGATGCCGTCGATAATCCCGGGCACGCCGACGCACTCGAAGATGACGGGATGCTTGGGCGTCGCCGCGCCGGCGGCCTCGGCGGCGCGCCAGAGATGCCACCACGGCAGCCGAAGGCGCTGCAGCCGTTCGATCGTTCCGACCGCAAGATCGAACGCCTCCAGGATGCCGTGCAGGTGTTTGCGGCCCGCGTCCGTGGCATATGGCGACTCCTGTGCGGGGTCGACGACGATATCTGCCCCGCAGGCCGTCGCCAGCGCCCGGCGGCCAGGTGAGAAGTCGCTCGCGATCACGGTGCGTACACCGTGCGACTTGAGCATGCAGATCACCGCGAGACCGATTGGCCCGCAACCGATGACGATCGCGACGTCGCCTTTGCCCACCTCGCCGCGCCGGACGGCGTGCCAGGCGACGGCCATCGGCTCGGTCAGCGCGGCGACGTCGGGGGACAGCCCGTTGGGGACGGCGAACGTCAACGACCGCTCAACGAGCAACTGTTCGGCGTAGGCGCCGGGCGCCATCGTCGAGAGTCCGATCCCGTGTACCTCTTTGCCGCGCCGCAGCAGCGGCAGGGCCACGACCCGTGTGCCGGGCCGTGGGGCCTTCCGGGTGCCGGGTCCGTAATCGAGTACCTCGCCGCAGAATTCATGACCGAACACGACGCGCTGATCCGACCGCATGAACGCGTCGTACCCGGACTCGGCCATCACGTCGGCGAGCTCGTCGCAGTGGCGGCGGGCGTGCAAGTCGGATCCGCAGATGCCACACCTGAGCACCTCGAGCAATAGCTGCCCCTTGGCGGGGGTCGGCGCCGGGACGTCGACCACGTCGAGCTTGGCGTTGGTGCACGTGACGCTCTTCATTCTTCGATCCTGCTACACGGTCGCCGATCTAGGACCAACCGGTTGCAGTCCTGCCGCCTGTTTCAACTCGTCGTAGGCCCGCCGGGTGCACCGGGAAAGGTGGGGCATGTCGTCGAGTGCCGCGGCATTGGCGACGAAGCCGAAGTCCATGCTGTCGTGATAGGACGCGAAAGTGGCGTTGAGTCCGATCGAGGCGGCGATGGCGGAAATCGGATAGATGCCGAGCAGGCGCGCACCGTTGAGGTACCGGATCTCCCTGGCCCCCGCCACGTTCGAAATGACGAGGTTGCATGCCGGACGGGCGACACGGTCGAGGTGCGTCGAGGCCCCCAGGCCGGCGAGCGCAACCAACCCGACCGCGTAGGTCATAGCGGCCTCGTTGGACATGCGGGCGAGTTCCTTCTTGCAGACGGCGACCGAGTCCACGACCTGATGGATCCGTTCCGCCATGCTCGCCCCCGGCTCTCCGAGGCGTGGGAACAGGGCCGACACTCGGGTGCCTATCGCCGTGTCCCCGGCGTCGCGCAGCGACACCGGACACATCGCGATGAAGGGGTGCGCGAAGTCCCGGCCGGTCTCCCGGAGATAGGCGTGCAGCCCGCCGTCGACGACCGTCACCGCCACGTCGTTCAGGGTCGCCCCGAGCCGCCGGCCGATCTCATGCATCTCTTCCAGCGGCAAGGAAAGCGTCGCGAAGCTCCGCCCGATCTGCAACGGGGCATTGGTCGGGGCGTGCTGGGCCGTAAACGGCAGGCTGCCCTCGAGATGCGTTCGGAAACGGCTCGCGAGCACCTTGCGCAGCGCGCCGACCGAAAGCTGGTTCAACACCCCGACCTGCGTGATCGCCCCGCGAATCGAATCGACCACGCGCGCCGTGACGGGCGTCGGTGGGTGCTGTTTGGTCGGTGGCGCGCCGAGCGCAAAGGCGGGTGCGGGGACGACGCGTTCCCCCGTCATGCTCAACCCGGCATACAGAAGCCTCAGACCGGACTCGCCGTCGATGATCGAGTGATGAGTCTTGGTGTAGATCGCGAACATGCCGCCCGGCACCCCATCGATCACCCAACACCGGAAAAGCGGGCGGTCGCGGTCGAGTTGTGGCTCGTGCAGATCGGCGACGAGTCGCAGCAGGTCGTCGTAGGAGGAGCCGGCGGGCAGGGCCAGGTGTCCGACGTGGTAGTGCGGGTCCCACTGCGTCATCTCCCGGAACCGGGGGGCGCCCCGGCCGAGCAGCTCCGGAATGTAGTTGAAGGGCGGCGCCGGCGTGCACGCACGGTACGCCTCCACGATTTCGCGCACTATGGGCGCGCGGCCGGCCGGCTTCTTGAACAACAGCATCGCGCCGACGTGCGTCGTGCCGGAGGGCGACTCGATCAACAGCCATGAAAGGTCCAGCGGCGGAATCGGTTTGGTCATGCCGTACCTCCGATCGGATGTCCCGTCACCCGGCTTGGGTGCGCGGAAGCCCGAATATTACGGCGATGTTCTCTCCGTGGACCACGGCCGACGAGGGCACTAGGGCCCCGGTATGGCAGCCGTTAGTCCCTCAGCTCTGGCACGCGGCGCCCCGCTCAGCTCACGGCACGAAGGGCTTCGAACGTGTCAGCCAGAGTCTCCTGCGGATCCCGGTAGGTAATGCCGAGTTCCCGCTCGCTCGGTGAATCGTCGGACGCCGGCATCTGCGTGTAGTACTGCATCCCGGCCCACGTGAAGGGCGTATCGAAGGGTACGAACCGGCTGGCGCGATCCATCACCGCGCCGGCGACGCGCAGGGCGGTATCGGGGATCGGAACCGAGACCATCGCCGACCCGGACACCTCGCCGAGCATTTTCGCCAACTCTGCCGCCGGAACGCGATGGCCGCCCGCCATGTACCGGCGCGGGCCGCGGCCGGGTTCGAGGAGCGCCGCGTGCAACGCTGCCAAATCGCGCACATCGACGATCAACCAGGCCCCGCTCCGGCCCGGGATCACATGCATCTGCAGGGCGGCCCTGACGCCTTCGCCGGCCTCGCCGAACTGGTCACCCACCGGCGGACCGATGACCATGCCCGGGTAGGTGATGTTCACCGGCGCGCCCGCGTCCTGCAGACCGCGGGCATAGATCTCGACCTGCGCCTTGGACGTCCCGTAACCGTCCGCCCCTCCGACGACCGGCAGGTCCGCCGACAGCTCTTCCAGGCCCGCATGGAAGAGCGCGCTGAAACTGGACACGTGGACGATCGGGTCCAGGCCGAGTTCGACGGCCTGACCCAAGACGTTCTGGGCCCCCTGCATATTGGTGGTGAGCATCTGCGCGGTCTGGCGCGGGTCGGTGGCCACCAGGGCCGCGCTGTGCACGACGGCTTCGCAGCCGTCCAGCGCCTGGCGCACCGCCATGCGGTCCGTGATGTCGGCGACGGCATAGTCCGACACGTCGACACCCAACTCCGCCACCGAAGTCTTCAGCTTGGCGGGGGTGCGCACCAGAAACCGGATGTCGTGGCCGGCGTCGGCTATGGCCTTGGCCGTCCAGCCGCCGACGAATCCCGTACCGCCTGTGATCAGAACGCGCATGGTGGAATCTTTGCAGGACCGGGTGGCCTACAGGTGACTGGAGGCGAAGTTGGCGGCTTGGCCCGTCATCCCGTTCATGCCGTAGGAGGTGTGCGCGGCGAAGCCGTCGCCGCCGGCGCTGCCGCATATCGGATCGCCCTGCGCGCAGAGCTCCAGCGTCTTCGGCTGATACAGCGGGCCGATGGCGAGCGGCGGGGCGTGGTACTTCTGCAGGAAGTCACCCGACGGCGTCCCGAACAGGGTGACCGCGGCGACGTGGTTGGCGACGTCCGCCGGCATGGGCGGCGGCACGGCCGACGCGGGCACGCCCGCCGGAACGGCTGCCGACGTCACATACCCGGCTAGCGCGGCGCCCTGCGAATACCCGCCGAGCACCTCGCGGGTGTTGGGGCAGTTCTTCGCCGTGGCCTCGACGTGCGAGCTGGCGTCACGGATGCCGTCGACCACGGTCTGGGGAAAGTTCGGATTTGAAAAGTCGGTGCTCGCAGGGTAATTGACCGCATACACGCCGAGCGATCGGGATCCGATCTGCGAACGCAGCGCGTCCACGAACGACCCGCCGATGCCCCCGACGCCGGGCGGCTCGCCCGACCCGCGCGCGAATACCACCTCCACGTCGGGACACGCCGGATCCGCGGACGCCGACGGGCTGGGCGCGCTGGCCACCAGGGCGCCGGCCGCCAGTGCCGCCAGTCCAGCGAGCACCGACAGCCGGCGCAGCCCGGAACGCCTGATCACTTCTTGAACGCGTCTTTCACCTTTTCACCGGCGTCCTTGAGGCTGGACTTCGCCTGGTCCGCCCGGCCCTCGTCCCTGGTCTCGTGGTCGCCGGTCGCCTTGCCGATGGCCTCCTTGGCGCGGCCGCCCAGGTCCTCGATCTTGTTCTTCAGCTTGTCCTCGTTGCTCATGCCGCTGTGGCTACCCCGCTTTGCCACAGGTTGAAACCCCGCCCTGCCATGATGGAGGTCGTGAGCGCCGCAATCGTGGTCGCAATAGTCGTGGGGCTGATGCTCCTCGGCATCGGCATGGTGGTCAATCAGCTGCTCCGGTTGCGGCGGTATCTGCGGGACTCGCCGACCGCGCCCCCACCCGGCCCCGAGCCGCCGGACGGGCTCAGCTAGCGGAAACGGGACCGTTGCGCGGGGCCGGCTGATAGCTTCGTCCTCGTGGTAGCGGGGCGGCGCGGCACCGTGAAACCGTCAGTGCTTCTGGTCACCGACGACGGCCTGCCGCGCGGCGTCTCCGGCGCCGCCGATCCACACTTCGCCAACGTCGTGAAATTGTTCGCGCAGCTGTTCCCCGGCCGCCGGTTCGGTGGCGGGGCGCTGAGCGTCTATGTCGACGGCGTGCCCGTGGTCGACGTCTGGACCGGATGGTCGGACCGGGCCGGCAACCAGCGCTGGACCGCCGACACCGGGGCGATGGTGTTCTCGGCGACCAAGGGTGTCGCCTCGACCGTGATCCACCGGCTGGCCGACCGCGGCCTGCTGTCGTACGACGAGCCCGTAGCCGAATATTGGCCCGAGTTCGCGGCCAACGGTAAGGAAGAGATCACCGTGCGTGACGTGCTGCGGCACCGCTCCGGGTTGTCGCATCTGCGCGGCGTCACGAAGGCCCAGTTGATGGACCACGCGCTGATGGAGGAGCGCCTCGCCGCCGCGCCCGTCGACCACTTGCGGGGCGTCCAGGCCTATCACGCTTTGACCTACGGCTGGCTGCTGTCCGGGCTGGCCAGGGCGGTGACCGGCAAGGGCATGCGGGAGCTGATCCGCCAGGAGGTCGCCCGGCCCCTCAACACCGACGGCTTACACCTCGGCCGGCCTCCGGAAGGCTCGCCGACCCAGGCCGCGGAAATCTTGATTCCGCAGGGCCGGCTGCGCGCCCCGGTGTTCAACTTCATCGCCCCCAAGATGGCCGGCCTCCCGTTCTCCGGCGCCCTGGGCGCGATGTACTTCCCCGGTGTCGTCTCCCTGATCAAGGGGGACACCCCCTTCCTCGACGGTGAGGTTCCGGCCGCCAACGGCGTGGTAACCGGCCGCGGGCTGGCGAAGATGTATGCCGTGCTGGCCAACGACGGCCGCATCGACGGCAAGAAGTATCTGTCCGAGGAGCTGACGCGCGGCCTGGCGGGGCAGGCCCGGCGGAAGTGGCCCGACGCGAACATGGTGGTGCCCATGCCGTTTCACCTCGGCTACCACGAGTCGCCGGTGCCGGGCTTGCTGCGCGGATTCGGCCATGTCGGCCTCGGGGGAACGCTGGGCTGGGCCGACCCCGAGGCGGGCGGGTCCTTCGGCTTCGTGCACAACCGGTTGCTCACGCCGCTGCTGTTCGACATGGGATCCTTTGCGGGACTTGCCCGCCCGCTGCGCAACGCCATCCTGGCCGCCCGCGACCAGGGTCCGCTGCCGGTGCCGCAGCTGGGCGCCGCCTACGCCAAGGCCGCCCGGCGCAAGGCGGCCCTATAGCCGGGCGGCGACGAAGTTCGCGGCTTGAGCCGTCATCCCCGACTGGACGTACGAGCCGTGCGCCAACACGTTGCCACCGCCGGAGCACGCGGGGTCACCGTCGGCGCACTCGTCGATGGTCTTGGCGCTGTACGGCGGGCCGATCGGCGGGAACACCGTACCGGCGAGGGTGCCGGCCAGTGGGCTGGTCGGGTTGCCGAAAACTGCGATCGCCGCGACGTGGTCTGCCGCTTGCGGCGGTAGGGCCTTGGTGGCCAGGTCCATCACACCCGCCCCCTGAGAAAACCCGCCGAGCACCAACCGCGTGTTGGGGCACCGGGCGATCATGTCCTGCACGTGAGCGACCGTGTCGTCGGCACCGGCTTGGGCACTCGTCGCGAAAGCCGTTGTCGCCGGGTAGTTCACCGCGTAAATGCGTATCGACCGCCCGGCGAGCTGCGCACCCAGGGAGTCGATGAACGCCTGGCCCACCTGGCCGACGCCGGAGGACTGTCCCGTGCCGCGGGCGAACACCACCTCCACGGCCGGGCACGGATCGGCCTCGACGGAAGGAATGCCGATGGGCCCGCTCAGCAGAGCCGCACACACCGGGACCGCGAGACCGGCGACGCGAAAGATGCGCTCCCCGATCACCGCTCCATGCTGACATAGGCGTTCCCACGCGGCAGCGTCAGCGGAAGGTCGGCGTAGGTGACGATGCCCGGCGCCGCGGCGACGACGGCCGGGATCGCGTTGATCGCGGGCATCGCGGTCATGATGTGGCCGAGGTCCATGAACTCCTCGAGCGTGGTAGCCGCAAAGTACGGCGGCGGAAGGAAGCCCACCTTCGTGGTCACCGTCGGTTGCCCGTCGATCTGGATGACCCAGCCGTCTTGTTCGATCTTCCAGTCGGGCTCGAGCGTCTGGCCCTTGCGCCACCGCACGTTCAAGTCGATCAACGTGGTGTCGCCGACGATGCCCTGCCAGCTGATGTACACGCCCGCTACGCATCCCGCGGGGATGGTCCACGAAGTCATCTCGAGGTCCGCGGTGGTCTGGGCGAACTCGGCGACGCACTTCACCTCGTCGAGCTCGACGCCGAGCGCGTCACCCACCAGCCGGACGGCCTCCCCGAAGATCGCCGTCCCCTTTTCCGCCATCGCCTGCAGGTCCGGGTGGTCGATCGGCTGGCCGAAGCCGACCGGCTTCTCGGTCTCCGGTGAGTCATAGAAGGTGGTGTCGGCGGCCTCGTTGACCGTGACCTTGTCGATCCGGTTGCACACCATCGCCGACACGATGGCCAGTAGCTCGGCGAAGCCCGGGCTGACGCCGGACCCGAAGATGGTCGAGCCGCCCTTGGCGCAGGCCTCCGAAATCTTCTCGCGGCCGTTGCCGAGATTGTGCCCCGTGATGAACGACGCCGTGGTCACCACGTTGACGCCCGCCGACAGAATGCGGACCAGCTCGTCGACGTCGATCCACATCGGGTTGTAGACCACGCAGTCGGGTTTGAGCGCGAGCAGTGCATCGGCGTCGTCGGTGGCGGCCACGCCGAGCGGTGCGATGCCGACGAGGTCGCCGGCGTCGCGCCCCACCTTCTCGGCTGACCAGGCGTAGCAACCCACCAACTCCAGGGTGGGGTTGGTGACTATCGACTTCAGCGAGCTCTTGCCGACATTGCCGGTGTTCCACTGAACCACGCGATAGGTGTTTGGCACTCGCTCAGCATAGGGAATCGCGCCCCGGGTTAGTAGGCGGATTCGGCCGCCAATATCTCGGCGAGAAAGGCGTCGTCCGCCGGCCGGTCCAGCCGCGCCCGCGCCCACCGGCGCACCCGCTCGCGGGTGTCGGCCGACTCCGCGTTCTCGGCCCCGATGAGCACGGAGGCCGCCGACCAATCGTGATCCCAGGCCGCCGACTCCGAAAGGGGCCATTGCCCGGCCTCGGCCAGGGGGAGGGTCGCGCGGCCGTCGGCGTCGAGGGCGCCGGCGCCGGAAATCGATCCCGAGCGCAGCCGCACCCCGATGCCGGTGGCTGGGTCCGGGCCGATGACGGCCACCCGCACGTGGGCGACGACCGCGGTTCCGGCCGCCTCGATCGTCCAGTCGACGGTGTTCTCGCCGGCGTCGAAGATCCCGGGCGGAACCCCGCCCCAGTGGACTGACCCGACGCCGCGGGCGATCGGGGCCGTGGAGGGCCTGCCCGCGTCCGCGCCGGCGGCCAGCGCGTAGTCGTCGCGGCGGCCGCTCGGAAAGACCAACACCGCAGCCGAATCGTCAAGCGCGGCAAACAGTTCGGGCCAGCCGGGGCCGTCCACACCCAATTCGTCGGCCAGGCCGGCGCCGGCTCGCACCAGATCCACCGCGCGCGGATCACCGTCCGCGACATGCGCGGCCAGGGCGGTGGCGTGCGGCGCCAGCAAGCCGGCGACGTCGGAATCCAGGGTGTCATCGGCGAAGAAGCCTTGCGCGCCGGCGGTCAACACCGCGACCTCGAGGTCCAGCAGCGCGCGGTCGAGGCCGGCGATGCCGTCCTGTCGACTCGCGGGCCACCAGCGCCGCAGCCAGTGGCCCACGGCCAACCGGCGTAGCGGCCCGACCGACCCCGGCAGGATGTCCACCCCGGCGAGGTCGATGCTGCTTGGCTCGTCCGCCCCGCCCACCGCGGAAGCGAGTGCGACATGCCCGGATTCGCCGAGCACCCGCCAGAGCCAGTCGGCACGGCCGAAATCGGTGAATGTGATGTGGGCCTTGGCGTCGTTGGGGTCGTCCAGGGTCCACGACAGCACCGCGCCGCTGACCTCGAGCACCGCGGCCAGCGGAGTCGTCTCGGTGGTGGGGCCGGTAGTCCACAGACCGGAATCGGCGACCAATCTCATCCCGCCACCTGCAATTCCAGCATCGACTTGATTCGCTGCCGGTGATCCAGACTCACCGACCGCGCGACCCCCTCGAGCAGCGACCGCACGTCATCGACGTCGTCGCAGGGCTCCTGCCAGACGTCGCGACCGTGCAGCCGCGCCCACAGCCGGCTCAGGTAGGGCTGCGCGTACGCGGCGAGGTCGTCGACCACCTGCCGCTGGCGTGGATGGATCGGGCCGCCCTCGGCGAGGTAACGGCGGGCGTGCAGCACGTAGGCCTCCTTGCGCAGCCGCGCCTGGATCTGCGCCGCGAGGGCGTAGCGGCTGGCGACGGACGGGTCCAGCGGAGCCAACTCCGTCGCGATCTCGATGCCCGCGACGAGCGTGGCCTGTTTGTCCTCCGACAGCAGGCCCCAGGGCGCGCAGGCCCGGTCGACTTCCTCCTCGCAGAGCAGGGGAATGTCGGGCAGCGCGTCGCGGTCCAGGGCGCGGCGCAGGGTGGCGCGCACCCGGTCCACCACGCTGCGGTCGAGCGGCCGGTCGCTGTCGGCCCCGCCGGCCACGCGCGGTCGTTGTTGCGGCGCAACCGAACTCAGCCCCAGCTCGATTATCGACCACGGCAGTTGCGCCGCCTCGACGCGGGCCAGCGCGCCCAGGTTGTAGGGCGTCGCGTCGGCGATCATCGCCGACCAGACGCGCTGCCGGGCCGTCGTGGTGCGGTGGCTGTTGGCCGGTCCCAGGACGGTGGCGAGTTCGGCCAGGAACGGGCCGGTGACGGTGGCGCCCGCCCGCACGTCGCGCCAGCTGCGGTCGAGCTGGTCGGCCAACTTGGCCACCGCCTCGGGGTCGGCCACGTACTGATGCAGCACCTCGATCGCGGTGCGGTCGCGACCCTGGTGGACGTCTTCCAGCACCGCGGCCGCCGTCTCTTGATCCTCGGCCGCCGGTTGGCCTTTCGTCACCGCGAGCTCGAAGCACACCGGGAAGTACAGTTCCTGGGCGTTTCCGGTGCGGATGCGCCGCCGCCGCCGCTCCATCTTGAGTACCTCGAACCAGGCAGCGGCCGAACGCAATTCGGCTGCGCTGCCGACGATCAGCTCACGCATCGCGTCGGCCGTCTCCGGGTTGACGACCGGTGCCGAATACTGCGGGTTGGAACGCAACCGGAGCACCAGCGGGTCGATGATGCGTTTGACGGTGCGGCTCAGCGGGCCGCCGTCGTCGCTGCTGAGCACCTCCACACCGGGGCCGATCGCCCGCCACGCCGCGTCGATCACCGACCGGCGGGGGTGGCCGACCGCGACGGCCAGCTGTGAATCCGCGCTCATCTGCACAGAATAGGGGCTTCGCGCCGAACGCGGCAGCCGAAAACTTGGGTTCGGTAGCCGGCCGCCGGCCGCACGCTGGTGGCATGAACAAGCTGTCAGTGCTGGTCGACCGGGTCCGGTCCGCCCGGCGTCGGGGCGGAGGGGACCGCGCCGTCGGGGTCGGCACCGTGCGCGCGGTCGAGCGCCAGGTTTTCATCGAGGTGGTCGCCGTCTCCGGTGAGACGTTCATCGGCAAGTTGGCCCGGTGCGGCGACGATCTCGACCTCTCGGTGCTGCGGCCCGGTCTGGTGGTCCTGGTGGCCTTCGATCCCGCTGCACGGGAGAGCCTTTCGCTGCCCGACGATGTGCTTGCGGTGCACGCGGCGTGGGTGGCGTCGCTGTGAGCGCTACCGGGCGCCGTCCACCGCGAAGCTGACGACGGCGCCCCAATACAGCGGGCTGGCCGTGGTATCGCCGTCGCGCCAGCGCCGCATCTGTTCGCGCTGCCACCGGTTCACCGCGCACCCGGCGTCCCCGTCGGCGCCATGGGCGCGATCCACGGCGACAACGACATCGGCCATCGGATCGGCGGTGGCCGTGGTGAACTGGCGATATGCCGCGGACGTGGGTAGCGACCACAGGGTGGCCGTCACCAGCTGGGCGCCGCCCAGGATCACCGCCGCCACCAGCCCGGTCGCCTCGTCGAATTGGTAGTCCCCACCCGAGCCGCAGGCGAGCAGGGCCACCCGCGGCGGCATCGGCAGCGCTAAGGACATCAGGTCCGAGGCGGCCAGCGGGCGGTGGTCGCCGATAGCCTCGGCGTCGCCGGGTATCTCGGCGGTGTCGGCGAGGTGCAGTGCGGCCCGATCGGCCTGGCCGTCGGCCGAACTGGCGTGGCCCACATACAGCAGCCTGCTCGGCGCAAGGGTCAACAGCTTGGCCAGCCACGTGCGGTCGGCATCCTGGCGACGGAACAATTCGACCGCGGCGTCCACGGACGGCAGCACCGGCCGGTGCTCCAGCACGTCGGTGAAGTATTGCGCCAATGGCGTTGCAGGCGAGGGCCTGCCGAGCACCGACCCCAGCGCCGAGTCGGGGCGCTGTCCCGGCACCCGGGGATCGAGCACCAGGAGCGGCGGACCGTCCTTCCTCGCGCCCCAGGAGACCGTCACCCGCGGCGAGTGCACGATATTCGGCGGGACCGCCAGCAACACGTCGACCAGTTCCATCAGCCGGTGACCGTCGGTGTGCTTTTCGATATCGGCGAGCTGCCACGGGATTCGGGCCGCCGTCCGGCCGCTTGCGGTGATGGCTTCCTGGCGAGCGCGCACCAATTCTTCCTTGCTGGGCCCCGATTTCGGCAACGCCAGCAGTCCCCAGGGAACCCGAGCCAGCCGCGCGCTGGGCGAGACGAACAGCACCGCCCGCGGCTGGGTCACGCACTCGGTCAACAGCTGCCAGCCGGGGGAGCCGATCAACAGCACCCCGAGGATGTAGGCGAGCGTCAGCTCTCTGTCCGGCGCCGCGAAGGGCCCGGTGGTCAGCGCGCGCTCGATGGCGTCGCGCCGTCCCTCGGTGCCGTACGGCTCGGGCAGGGCGCTCACCAGTTCGTCGAGCGCGGCCAGCAGCAGCGGCTCTTCGATGACCCAGTTGACGGTCCGCGACGGCTCCCCGACGACCCGCAAGCTGGCGTAGGTGGCGATCCCGACGTCGGCATACCTCAGGATCAGCGTGGTTCGATCGGTCTCGCTCATGGCCACGTCGACCAGGCCGCCTCGGCCGCGGTGACCGCGCGGCCGTAGCGCTGGAGAGCCAGCTCACGATACTGGCTGAGGATCGGCTCCGCTTCGGGCTGCATGCGCAGCGGCGGCAACGGCCCGAGCCGGGTCAGCGATGCGCCACCGGTAGCCGGCGAGCCGGCCGCCGCCAGCGCGGGCGCGGGCTCCAGATCGGGATCGACCGGGACCGCTGGGGTGGCCGTCGATGCCCATTCGCCGGTGCACGGCCGCTGGTCACCGGTATCGAAAGTCCCCCGCGCGCTGTGGTATTCGACCAGTTGGCTGATCAGCTCGGTGTTCTCCCATTCCCAGGCGACGGCGAAGGCGCCGGCCAGGACGGGGCCGGAAACGGTGGTGGCCCAGCGGGATCTCGCGTCGGCGTCGGCGATCGAATACCGCACCGAGTCAACGGCCAGCGCTGCGGGAACCTTGAGCTCGGCGGCCTGCTGGAGTTTGGTCATGCCGCGCCGGTATTTTTCGGTGCCGACCTCGCCGTGGAGGATGCCGAGCCCCTCCGCCTGGCGCGCCTCCGTCTCCTGCAGCGTCTCGTCGGGATCGCCCGAGCTGTCGAAGCCGAGGTCGGCCAACGCGTCGGCGCGCCACACGGTTCCGAGATGATTGTCGAGCAGCGCGTACTGCAGCCAGCTGCTGCGCGGCGACGAGTCGAGCAGTTCACGGGCCTGGGCGATCAGCTCGACCGCGTCGGCGAAGCGGCTCCAGAAGATCGCTATCCAGCTACGTTGCAACAGGATACGGTGCAGATACAGCGGCTTTCCCAATTCCCGCCAGTGCCGCTCTGCGTGTTCCCAGCATTCGTCGGCGGCTTCCAGCTTGCCGGCCCCCAGCCGGGTGAGTCCCATGAAAAGCCAGCAGCGGGCGGCGTCGTGTGCCCGGTCGTGACGGGCGATGACGGGGTAGGCCTCGGAAACCAGTTGCTCGGTGCCGGCGTGGTTGTTGGCCGCCCAGCACGCCGCCGCCCGCTCCAATTGCGCTCGCGCCGTGGCAAGTTCCCAGCCGTTGGCCTGGGCCCGGGCTTCCGCGCGGCGCAGCCAGGGATCCGCTTCCGATAGCCGGCCGGTTTCGACGCAGAACCTTCCGTAGCCGGTACCGGCGACGACCCGAACGTGGTCAGCGTCCGCGCCCGTACCGGTGTAGTCTTCCATCGCGCCGACGACGTTCTGCCACAGCGGAACCGACCGGACATGTAGGTCGTCGTCGCAGAGCGCGGTCGCGCAGAGGACCCGGGCCTGGATCCGCAGGCGCGCGTGTTCGTCGGCCAGGTCGGGAAGGTCTTCGTCCGAGCCGTCGCCGTCCAGCGTGGCCAACGCCGCGGCCGCGCCTTCGTGGTCGCCGATCGCCGCGGCGAGGCCGGCCTGCAGAAACTGAGCCCGCCGGGAGTACCGGCGGATCATGTGCGTGATGGCGGCGTCGGCGGGCATGCTCGCATAGATCGATATGCAGTCTTGAATGCGCCGGATGGATTCGCGCACGCCGTCATTCGCGCCGCGGTCGAGGTAGATCTCGCCGAGCTGGGCGAGGACTTCCAGCATCAGATCGTCCCGGTCTTCCCGCTCGATGCCCGGTATCAAGGACAGCAACAGATCACGGGCCCCGGCTTCGTCGGCCGCATGCGCCAGGCGGCGCGCGTTCTCCAATTCGTCGGGGATCGACACGGCTGCATCATAAGTCCGCGGATGTGGTCCGGGCAGGGAAAGCGGCGAGCGGCGGACGCGTGAGTGAGCACGTCCGCCGCCCGGTCGCGACCGATCAGCCGCAGGTCACCTTGATGTTGAAGTCCTTGGTGATCATTCCGGCCATCGGATTCTTCAGGTCGGCGCCCTGCGCCTGGCCCGTGATGGTGTAGGTCTTACCGTCCACCGCCACGTCGGCCGAGCCGACCTTCGCACCCATGTTGTTGCTGACCGACAGCGCGTTGCCGTCGACAACCATTGCCAGCGACTCGACCTTCGGGGTGGACTCGTCGGTCATCACGACGGCGAGGGCCTGCCGTCCGCCGCTGGAGCCACTGCCGATGTTGATCTTGCCGCCGGTCTTCACGCAGGTCACCGAGGCGGGGTCCAGGCCCGCCAGGTCGGTGCCACCCACCTTGACCTGTGCCCCGCCGCCGTGGGCCACGCTGGGCGCCGTGCTCGATGCCGGGCTGGCCGTGTGGCCGCCGCTGGAACACCCCACGAGCACCGATGCGGCGCCCAGTGTCCCAATCGCAGCCGCGAGAAGTCGTTTCACTTTGCGATTTCCTTCCTCCATGCGCCGCCCCGATGGCGTCGTCATGGCGCAAGTACAGACCCCCGGATTCGCTACCGATCCCAAATTTCGCGGCGTCGAGCCGGTAGGCTGCGTCGGGGTCGGCGCTGACAAAAGGGAGGCACGCGATGCTGAGCGTGAAGTGGCTGGAAAAGCCTGAGGCCCATGACTTTCCGGCGGCCGCGGACTACCTCACCATGCTCGCGGACCCCGCGACCGTGAAAAAGGTGATCAAAAAGTTGAAGGCCGGCACGGTCACGCACCGGAAGGCCAAGGACATCCTGCGTGCGGCACGCCTGGGCCTACTGCCCGTCGACAATCCGCACGTCGCGGCCGACCTCACCAAAATCGAGAAGGGGCAACCGCTGTCGCCCATCCTGCTGGTGCGCGGCGACTTCCCGACCGGTGCCCCGTTGCAGATCGCCGACGGCTACCACCGCGTGTGCGCCAGCTACCACACCGACGAGAACACCGACATTCCGGTCGTCATCGCGGCCGTGAGCCGCTGACCGAGGATGTGACGATGATCAACATCGAGACCGTCGAATCCGTGCGGGTGCTGACCATGTCCTCGGGTCCCGTCAACGCCCAGGACGTCGAGCTGCTCGAGGCGCTGACCTCGGCGGTCCGCGACCTGGGCCGTTCGGACCCCGGCGCGCTGGTTGTCACCGGGGCGGGCCGGGCGTTCAGTGCCGGGGTCGACCTCAACCGCGTGGTCGACGGGGGCGCCGCCTACACCGATCGGCTGGTCCCGGCGCTGTCCGCGGCGTTCGAGGCGGTGTTCGCCTATCCGGGACCGACCGTCGCGGCGATCAACGGCGCCGCCATCGCGGGCGGGTGCGTGCTCGCGTGTGCCTGCGACCGCCGCCTCATCGGGCCCGAGGCGCCCATCGGAGCGGCCGAGGTGCGCGTCGGCGTGCCGTTCCCGGTCGCGGCGCTGGAGGTGATGCGCTACGCGTGCGGGGACCACACCGAGGAAGTGCTGCTGGTTGGACGCAACTATCGGGGGCCGGAGGCCGTCGCTCGTGGACTCGCCCATCGCGTCGTCGCCGACAATCTCCTCGAGGAGGCTGTGGCCGAGGCCTCGGATCTCGGCGGCATCCCCGCCGCCGCCTACCGCCGGACCAAGACCCAGCTGCGGGCCCCGGCGATGGCGCGGATCCGCGACGGTGGCGCTATCGACGACGAGGTCCGCCAGATGTGGGGCGCGGACGAGACCCGGCAACGCATCGCCGCCTACGTGGAGCGACTGCGGCGGCGCGACTGATCAGGTCCGGCTATTCCTCATCGAGGGCGACCCCGCCCCTGGTGCGCCGGCGCCGCATCCGGTGCGACCCCTTCCCCGTCGGGCGACGGTTGCGCAACCTGGCCGGGCCTTCCTCGGTCTCCTCGGCGGGCTCTTCGGTGGCCTCTTCCGCGGGCTCTTCGGTCGCAGCCTGGGGTTCCGGCGCGGCTTCGGGCTCGGCGGCCGTGGAGCTCTCGGCCGTGACGGTCTCGGCCTCCTCCGGCTCGCCGGCCTCGGCTTCTTCGGTCTCGGCCGCGGTGTCTTCGTCGGCGGCTTCGGTGTCTTCGTCGGTTTCGGCCTCGTCGGACTTCTTGCCGCGCAGCCGGCGCTTCTTGGGTTCCTTCACCTTGATCGGTTTCGGCGGCGGGGGCGGCAACTCGGCGACGAACGAAAGGTAGAACGCGAAGAAACCGAGCAGCGCGATCGCCGCGGCCGCCCCATAAATGGCGAACAGATACTGTCCCGCGGTGTCCAGGCTCAGCCAGATCTCGCTGATCGCCGTTCCGATGATCAGTACACCCGCCAGCACATGGCAGACGATCGAGGCGACCCGCAGCGTCAGGGCGAGCCGAGGCGTCCCCAGCTCCGGCTTGCGCACCCGCAGCAGGTTGAAAACGACAGGCAGCGCGGCCAAGGCGATCAGCGCACCCGTCGTGATACGCAGCGCCGTTCCCAACGAATGCGTGGTGTCACCCATCAGCTCCGGCCAACGGGGCAACACGAAAAAGAAGTACAGGGCGCCGGCGACGAGGGAGAACAGCAGGTGCCACGGCACGGCAATCTTGCGCCCCATACCCCTCCTCGTGCTGTTGAGTTCACGCCAGCCTAAAGGCGGCCAACCCGAATCCATACCAATTCGTGCTTTGTCCGCATGGCGGACCAATTGCGGAGGATGCGGGATTTGAACCCGCGAGGGCTGTTAACCCAACCCGCGTTCCAGGCGAGCGCCATAGGCCACTAGGCGAATCCTCCGTGGCCATGGTAACCGAGGCCGCCATAGCGGCCACCACGCGCTCCGCGCCAGGTATTACACTCGCGGTGGACCCCGCGCGGCGTCTATCCTGTGAACTCCCCCAGGGCCGGAAGGCAGCAAGGGTCAATGGGCTCTGTCGGGTGCGCGGGGTCCCCTATGTCCATTGAGTGGCAGACCCGCTTCGCCCGGCTCCGCCGCGCTTGCGATCGCCGCCAGGTTTGATGAGTGGCGACCCGCTGCGCCCGGCTTAGCCGCGCGTGCGATCGCCGCCAGGAACAGCGAAAGGGTCCGCCGTGTCGCTGGATTCCCTCAGCCCGGAAGAGCTCGCCGCCGCGCACGCGCGCAACCAGCAGGATTACGCGGCTCTGCAGGCCAAGAAGTTGGCCCTCGACCTGACCCGCGGCAAACCGGCGCCGGAGCAACTCGACCTGTCCAACCAGCTGCTGAGCCTGCCCGGCGACGACTACCGCGACAGCGAGGGCACCGACACCCGCAACTACGGCGGTCTGCACGGCCTGCCCGAGCTGCGCGCCATCTTCGGCGAGCTGCTCGGTATCCCGGTGCCCAACCTGATCGCCGGCAACAACTCCAGCCTGGAGCTGATGCACGACCTGGTCGCCTTCTCGATGCTGTACGGCGGCGTCGACTCGCAGCGCCCCTGGAAGGACGAGGCGAGCGTCAAGTTCTTGTGCCCCGTTCCCGGCTACGACCGGCACTTCGCCATCACCGAGACGATGGGCATCGAGATGATCCCCGTCCCGATGCTGGCCGACGGGCCCGACGTCGACCTCATCGAGGAGCTGGTGGTCGCCGATCCGGCGATCAAGGGCATGTGGTCGGTGCCGGTGTTCGGCAACCCCACCGGCATCACCTACTCGTGGGAAACCGTGCGCCGGCTGGTGCAGATGCGCACGGCCGCGCCGGACTTCCGGCTGTTCTGGGACAACGCCTACGCGGTGCACACCCTGACGCACGACTTCATCCGGCAGGTCGACGTGCTCGGGCTGGCGGCCAAGGCCGGCAACCCGAACCGGCCCTACGTCTTCGCGTCCACCTCCAAGATCACCTTCGCCGGCGCCGGCGTCAGCTTCCTGGGCGGCTCGCTGGGCAACATCGCGTGGTACCTGCAATACGCGGGCAAGAAGTCGATCGGCCCGGACAAGGTCAACCAGCTGAGGCACCTGCGCTTCTTCCGCGACGCCGACGGCGTGCGCCTGCACATGCTGCGGCACCAGCAGATACTTTCGCCCAAATTCGAGCTGGCGCTGGACATCCTGGACAAGCGGCTGGGCGATTCCAAGATCGCCACGTGGACCGAACCCCAGGGTGGCTACTTCATCAGCCTCGACGTGTGGCCCGGGACGGCGCGCCGGACCGTGGCGCTGGCGAAGGACGCGGGCATCGCGGTGACCGAGGCGGGGGCGTCGTTCCCCTACCGGAAAGACCCGGAGGACAAGAACATCCGGATCGCGCCGACATTCCCGTCGCTGCCCGACCTGCGCGACGCGGTCGACGGGCTGGCCACCTGCGCGCTGCTGGCGGCCTCGGAGTCGCTGCTCGTCTCCGCCGCATCGAGTGTGAGCTGAGGGCGACGACACGCCGAGCCGGATCGCCCAGGGCTCACACCGAAAGCCGCTGATGCACACTCAAAGCCCGTCGCGCTCTAGTCACCGGGCCTACTGTCCGGCGTCTCAGCGGGCCCTGCCGTGCCCGCATCGTGGTCGGACCGCGCCGGTAGCCTGCTGACCGTGGCCCTCTACCGCAAGTACCGTCCGGCAACCTTCGCCGAAGTGGTGGGGCAGGAGCATGTCACCGAACCGCTGTCGATCGCCCTGGAGGCCGGCCGGATAAACCACGCCTACCTGTTTTCCGGCCCCCGGGGCTGCGGGAAGACGTCCTCGGCGCGCATCCTGGCCCGGTCGCTGAACTGCGCGCAGGGTCCCACCGCCAACCCGTGCGGGGTCTGCGAATCGTGCACGGCGCTGGCCCCGAACGCCCCCGGCAGCATCGACGTGGTCGAGCTGGACGCCGCCAGCCACGGCGGGGTGGACGACACGCGCGAACTACGGGACCGCGCGTTCTACGCGCCGGCGCAGTCGCGCTATCGGGTGTTCATCATCGACGAGGCGCACATGGTGACCACCGCGGGTTTCAACGCCCTGCTCAAGATCGTCGAAGAACCGCCCGAGCACCTCATCTTCATCTTCGCCACCACCGAACCGGAGAAGGTGTTGCCGACGATCCGGTCGCGCACCCACCACTATCCGTTCCGGCTGCTACCCCCGAAGACCATGCGGGCGTTGATCGGCCGGATCTGCGAACAGGAGGGCGTCGTCGTCGACGACGCGGTGTACCCGCTGGTGATCCGTGCCGGCGGTGGCTCACCGCGCGACACGCTCTCGGTGCTCGATCAGCTGCTGGCGGGCTCTGAGACTGGTCCCGGGGGGCCCCACGTCACCTACCAACGCGCGCTCGGACTGCTGGGGGCCACCGACGTCGCGCTGATCGACGACGCGGTGGACGCCCTGGCCGCGTCGGACGCCGCGGCCCTGTTCGGTGCGGTGGAATCGGTGATCGACGCGGGCCACGACCCGCGGCGCTTCGCGACCGACCTGCTGGAGCGGTTCCGCGATCTCCTCGTGCTCCAAGCCGTTCCGGACGCCGTCAGCCGCGGCGTGGTGGACGCCCCCGAGGACGTGCTCGACCGGATGCGCGACCAGGCGACCCGCCTCGGGTCGGCTACCCTGACCCGCTACGCCGAGGTCGTGCAGGCCGGGCTGGGCGAGATGCGGGGGGCGACGGCCCCGCGCCTGCTGCTGGAGGTCGTCTGCGCGCGGCTGCTGCTGCCCTCGGCCAGCGACACCGAGTCGGCCCTGCTGCAGCGCGTCGAGCGGATCGAGACCCGGCTTGACATGTCCATTCCCGCCTCCGAGGCCGCCGTCGCGCACCCGCCGCCGGTCGCCGCTCCAGTGCGGCCGCGCAGGGAGGCCGCCCGGCCCCGGGAGGCAGCCCCGCCCAGGTCGGCGCCGCCCGTACCCATGCCGGAGGCCGTCCCCGAACCGGTCCCGGCGCCCGCGGTCCCCGAGCCGGTCCCGGCGCCGCCTGTCGCCGAACCGGTGGCCGCGCCGGGCGAACTCAACGCCGCCGCGGTGCGAACCATGTGGCCGACCGTGCGCGAAAAGGTGCGTCAGCGCAGCCGCACTACCGAGGTGATGCTGGCGGGCGCGACCGTCCGGGCGATCGAGGAAAACACGCTGGTGCTGACGCATTCGTCGGCGCCGCTGGCCAAGCGGCTGTGCGAACAGCGCAACGCCGACGTCATCGCCGAAGCGCTCAAGGATGCCCTGGGCGTCAACTGGCGGGTGCGCTGCGAGGTGGGCGCCGCGACACCGGTCGAGTCGGCGCCGCCGGCACCGCCGGCGGCCGAGCCCCCGCCCGACCTGGCCCAGCGCGACGAAGAGGAGCACATGCTCGCCGAAGCCGGCCGCACGGAGGCGTCGGAGCCGCGCCGCGACCCCGAGGAGGTCGCGCTCGAGCTGCTACAGAACGAGCTGGGCGCGCGCCGGATCGATAACGCCTGACGCCGGCTAGCGGCGATCGCAAGCGCGGCGGGGCCGGGCGCGGAGGGTCGCCGCCATAAGGCTAGGGCGCCCACCAGGGCCGCAGCGGCAGGTGATCGTCGCCGCACGCGTCGACGTTGGCCGCCAGCACGTGGTGCAGCTGCAGGTTGTTCTGCTCAAAGGCCACCCGCGAGGCCGCCATGTACAGGCCCCACACCTTGGCGGTGGCCAGGCCGACCTCGTCGACGGCTTCGTCCCAGTGCTCGACCAGGTTGCGGCACCAGTCCCGCAGCGTCATCGCGTAGTGGTGCCGGAAGTTCTCCTCGTGCAGCACCTCGAAGCCCACGTCCTGGACCTCGGTGATGATGCGGCCCGAGCCGGTCAGCTCGCCGTCCGGGAAGACGTAGCGGTCGGTGAAACCACCCGCGAACGACGTCGACTTGTTGTCGTGGCGGGTGATGCAGTGGTTGAGCAGCAGGCCGCCGGTGCGCAGCTTCGACTTCAGGAACCCGAAGTAGGCCGGGTAGTTCTTCACGCCGATGTGTTCGGTCAGCCCGATCGAGGACACTGCGTCGAACCCGCCTTCGGCGATGTCGCGGTAGTCGGAATGGCGGACCTCGGCGAGGCCCGCGAGTCCCTCCTCGTCGATCGCCCGCTGCGCCCACCTGGCCTGCTCACTCGACAGGGTGGCGCCGATCACCCGGACGCCGCGTCGGGCGGCGAAGCGGACCATGCCGCCCCACCCGCAGCCGACGTCGAGCAGCCGGTCGCCCGGCTGCAGCCTCAACTTCTCGAAGACCAGCCGGTACTTGTTGTCCTGGGCCTCCTCCAGCGTCGCGTCGGCGTCGGGGTAGACCGCGCACGTGTACGTCATCGACGGGCCGAGCACCCACTCGTAGAAGGTGTTGGAGACGTCGTAGTGGTGGTGGATGGCCTCGGCGTCGCGGGTCTTGGTGTGCATCAGCCCGTCGGCAATCCGGCGCCACCGGGGTGGCGTCTCCTGCGGCGGCGGGGCGACCGGCACCAGCCGCTCGAGCCCCATCGAACGCACCACGTTCGCGAGGACGCGAGCCGGCGGCCGCTTGAATTGGACGCGGTCGGTGAGCGTCTTGAGCAGCTGGTAGGGATCACCGGCGTGGACGCCGTAGAGGTCCAGGTCGCCCGCCACATACGCGCGGGCGAGGCCGAGTTCGCCTGGAGCGGTGGCCAAGTAGGTGGCGCCGCGCGGGGTTCGCAGGTCCAGGCCCAGTTCGGCGTCCGCACTGCCCGCGATGCTGCCGTCGTAGGCCGTGAACTTCAGGGGATGGTGGCCGGTCGCGGCGAAGATCTCCAGGATCTCCGCCATGCTGAGCTTGCCGGTGGTGCGGTGGGGTTCTTTGATCGTCGTCATCGCCGTTGTACCGCCTTTGCGTAGAGGTCGAGGAGACGGGAATCGGGATCGTAGGTTTTCTTGACCGTGTTGTAGGCCTCGCCGCCGTACAACTCGTCGAATTCCTCGCGGGCGTAGTACGAGTCGGAATATAGCGACTTGTGCCCGTCGAATTCGCTCACCTTCGCTTCGATCTTCCGGTTGGTTCCACCTTCCGTGGTGCCCGCCGGCACCGAAGACCAAAAGCCGATATTGACGTACGTGTGGTCGGGCCGCATCGGATACAGCGGCCAGCCCTCGTGGTCGCGCAGCCGCAGCGGGCACAGCCAGAGGGGGGTGATGGGCACGCTGCCCAGGAACCACTCCAAGAATTCGCAGGTCCGTTTGACGGGAACCTCCACGTCTTGGACCACCCGCTCCCGCGGCGGACGCCCCTTGCGTTTCTCGATCCGATCGGCGATACCGAACCGCTGGTCCATGGCGACGAGCTTCGAGTAGACGCTGCTGCGCCGGTAGCGGCGCGGCCACCAGCGCCGCAATCGGGGGTTCTGCACACCGAATGCCCGCGAGCACCAGAACCAGTCGGTGTCCCAGCGCCAGAAGTAGTCGTGCATCGTCAGCCGGTCGTCCTTGGTGGCTTCCACGCCTGGGAAGTCGTGCCGAATCGATTGGTAGTAGATGTTTTTCCCGGTGTAATCGCTCACCGGCCCCGGGTTGGTGGTTCGCCGGCCCACGCACAGGTAGCTTTCGTCCGCGCTGAACACCACGCCGTCGAGATAGTCGACGGGTGTGCCGCCCTGGCCGCCGGTGTCGATGATGCGTTCCATGGCCGCGACCAGCTCGGGCAACGAGCGGAAGCGGACATGCCGCAACGCCACAAACGGCGCGACGGGCTCCAGCTCGATCCGCAGCCGGGTCGAATAGCCGAGCGTCCCATAGGAATTGGGAAAGGCGCGAAAGAGATCGGCGTGCTCGGTGCGGGATGCGGTCAGCAATTCGCCGGCACCGGTGAGGATGTCCATCTCCAGCACCGATTCGTGCGGCAGGCCATTGCGGAACGACGCCGACTCGATGCCCAAGCCGCTGACCGCTCCGCCCAGCGTGATGGTCTTCAGCTGCGGGACGACCAGCGGCGAAAGGCCAAAAGGCAAGGTCGCGGCGACCAAGTCCTCATAGGTGCACATGCCGGCGACGTCGGCGGTGCGGGATTCGGGATCCACACCCAGCACGCCGGTCAGCCCCGATGTGTCCAGGCCCGGGGCGTCACGTTTGGTGCGGGCGCGGAACAGATTTGACGTTGGTTTGGCGAGCCGGACGGCGGACGTCGCGGGGATGGATCGATAACTCGCCATCAACCGGTCAACGCCCGACTTGTGCGCCGACAGTGCAGATCCAGGGACAGGCACCACATATACCCTAGTCTTCGACCACAGCCCGTGCACCCGAGCGCGGGCGGGCATAGCTTCAGGAGTTGTTTTGGGACAGGTGAGTGCTGCCAGCACGATTTTGGTCAATGTGGAGCCGGCCGCCACCTTGGCGGCGGTTGCGGACTATGAGACGGTCCGTCCGAAAATTCTGTCCCCGCAGTACAGCGGCTACCAGGTGTTACAGGGCGGCCAGGGGGCCGGCACGGTCGCCAAGTGGAAGTTGCAGGCCACCAAGTCCCGAGTCCGCGACGTGCAGGTCAACGTCGACGTCGCCGGCCACTCGGTCATCGAGAAGGACGCGAACTCGTCGATGATCATCAACTGGACCGTGGCGCCCGCCGGGCCCGGCTCGAGCGTCACCGTGAAGACCACCTGGACCGGCGCGGGCGGCGTCAAGGGATTCTTCGAGAAGACGTTTGCACCATTGGGACTGAAGAGGATTCAGGGCGAGGTCTTGGCCAACCTCAAGCGGGAATTGGAGGGCTAGGCGCGACTGGCGACCGCCACCGTCGGCCCGAGCGCCCGAGTGCGGAACTCGACATTGATCGACGGATCCGCATGCCTTGCGAGCGCCGTCAGCGCCGACGGGCTGTACGCCCGCAACGAGCTGATGACCCCGTCGTGTGCCAACGGGATCAGCCGAGTGAACGGGAGCACCGCCGCCAGCACCATGACGTGGAGCGGCGCCGGAGGCCTGCGGAGGTCGATGATCAGCAACTTCTTCGCGGCGCGGGTTCCCTCGGCGAACACCCGGGCGGCCTGCTCGGGGGGTAAATGGTGCAGCGACAGCGCGAACAGCGCGAGGTCGTAGTGGCCGTCCGGGGCGTCGATCGCGGTGGCGTCCATCTGCCGCACCGTCGCCCGCGGGTGTGCGCCCAGGTCGCCGGCGGCGACCTCGGCGACGAACGCGGGATCGACGTCGGTGACCGTGACATGCGCCGTGGGGTGGTTGGCCAGCAGCCTGCGCGACAGACCGCCGAATCCGGCCCCGAGTTCGAGGATCTTCGGGGAGGGCACATCAGCCACCTCGGCGAGCGCCACCCGGGCCAACCCCTCGTGCGCGCGCGACCGTCGTCGTTCGGCGCGGTCGAGCGCGGCGATCACCCTGCGCTTGAGATCGTCGACGTCGTCGCGGTCCAGGTATTCAAGCCGGTCGGTTTGTAACCTCCGGTCCAGCCAGGAGGCGTCCGGCCCGCCCCTGGGCATGCGCGCAAAGTCGACCGAATCAACCGTTTGCCGTTTCTTCACCGTGACCGCCTCGCGTTCTCCAGAGCAAATTTGAGGTGCTCGCCATACATGTTGAGCGACGCGGTGCTCAACATGTCGTAGTGCGAGCAGTCGATCGAGTATGCCGTGAAGGAACCGGCGGTATGCGATTTCCACTTCTTCAGCCGCGACCTGGCCGCCAGGTGAGTTCCCATCTTGTGCATTTGCGCCAATAGCGTTGGGTCGCCGCCATTTCGGTGTCCGTTGCGGGCGGCGGAGAACACGACCATGTCGCCGTCGAACACCTCCGGCACGTGCTCGGCCAGGAACGATTGGCTGGCGTTGGCGCTTTTGACCATGAACTCCAACAGCTCTTTCGGCGGCAGGATGGAGCTGCCCAGCTTCTGGCGAATCAATTCTTCGGCGCGCTGATAGGTGAGGGGACCCGGCTGAGCGTCTATGCCGTTGGCGCGGAGAATTCGCTGAAGGATCTGACTCTCGGCCGATGCGCGAATCTTGTTGGCGCCGAGCCTGGTTACGCCCTTGGTAGCCGAATAGGGAGCGTCGAGCAACACCAGGCTTTGGACCACGCATCCGCGTCTCTGGAGCTCGATCGCGAGTTCCTGGGCGACGACGCCGCCGAAGGACCAGCCCAGCAGCTTGTACGGCCCGTCGGGATAGAGCGCTTGGAGCGTGTCGGCGTATCTGGCCGCCATCGCCCGAATCGATTCGGGTTCGCCCTCGCCGTTTTGTGGGACGCGGTTGATTCCGATGACTGGGCAATCCAGGTACCGGCCCAACGCTCGGTACGGCCAGCTGAGTCCGAAGCCGTCATGGATGCACCACAGTGGTACACCGCTGCCCTCGTTGAGGGTCTCGACGGGCACCAACTCCTCGGCGCTCGCGGGCGTGCCCAGTTGCCGGCTCAGGCGCCGAACGGACGGCGCGTAGAACAGGGTGCGCACCGCCAGGCCCGCGCCCAGGGCCGCATTGATCGCCGCGGTTGCCCGCATCGCCGAAATGCTGTCACCGCCCAGGTCGAAGAACGAGTCGTCGACCCCGACTCGTTCCACACCGAGCACCTGCGCGTAAATGTCAGCCAGGACCTTCTCGACCGAATTCGCCGGGGGCCGGTACCGGTCGCCGTCCGCGTACCGGGGCGCCGGCAGCGCCCGCGTGTTCAGCTTGCCGTTGACGGTCAGGGGCAGCGCCTGCAGTGCCATGACCGAGGCCGGGACCATGTGGGCCGGTAGCCGTCGGGCCAGTTCCGCGCGCACGGCGGCCGGGTCGGCGGTGCCGGTGATGTAACCGACCAAGCGCCTTTCGCCGGGGCGGTCCTCGCGGGCGATCACGGCCGCGTGCTCGACGCCCTCGAGTTCGGCTAGCGCGGTGCGGATTTCGCCGAGTTCGACCCGGTAGCCGCGGATCTTGACCTGATCGTCGGTGCGTCCGAGATACTCGAGTTGCCCGTCGGCGCGCCAGCGCACCCTATCCCCCGTGCGATACATCCGCGTTCCGGGCGGTCCGAACGGGCACGCCACAAACCGCGAAGCGGACAGTCCGGGCCGACGCCAATAGCCCACTCCGACACCGCGCCCGGCCACGTAGAGTTCGCCGACGACACCGGCCGAGACCGGGCGCAGCCAGCCGTCGAGAACGACGAGCGCGGCGCCGGGCACCGGCGCACCGATCGGTACGACATCCGATCCGGCGGTAAGGGGCGCGCTCAAGGTCACCCACATGGTTGTCTCGGTCGGGCCGTATTCGTTGATCATCACCCGGCCGGGTGCCCACCGCTCCACGACGTCGGGCGGGCAGGGCTCACCGCCGACCAGCAACGCCACCGACTCCAATCCTTCGGGCGCGAGCGTGCTGACCGCCGTCGGCGTTTGGCACAACACCGTGACCTCTTCGGTGACCAGGAGCTGGTGGAAGTCGGCCGGGGATGCGGCCACCGACTCCGGCACCACGACCAGCCGTCCGCCATTGAGCAGGGCGCCGAATATCTCCCAGCCCGAGATGTCGAAGCTGTAGGAGTGCCATTGCGTCCATACCTGTTGTGGCGCGGCCAGATCGGGATCGAGCGACCCGACCAGCTGCGTCACGTTGTGGTGGGTGATCGACACCCCTTTGGGTACGCCGGTCGTTCCCGAGGTGTAGATGATGTAGGCGAGCTCATCGGGATCCGGCAGCGGCAGGGCGGTGATGGGGCATGTCGAGACCCGGGGGTCGTTGACGTCGATGACCGGCAGCGCGGACCCGTCCAGCCGGTCTGCCGAGCCTCCGGTCGTGATCGCGGCGACCGGTGCGGCATCGGCGATCATGAACTCGATCCGGTCCCGCGGCAGCGCCGGGTCGATCGGCAGATAGGCCGCACCGGCCTTCAACACCGCAAGGATGCCGACGATCGCGTCCGCCGTGCGGGCGGACAGCAGCGCCACGCAACGTCCGGGTCCCGCCCCCCGTTCGGTCAACAGGTGCGCCAAGCGGTTCGCCGACGCGTCGAGTTCGCGGTAGGACATCGAGCAACCGGCGCAGGTGACCGCCACGGCATCGGGGGTGCGCGCGACCTGAGCGGCGAAGGACGCCGGAATGGAGACCGGTGTCGCGGGCCGGTCCAGCGTTGCCAGGTTGCCCCAGTCACGGAGGCGGGCGTGTTCCGGCTCGTCGAGTAGGTCGAAGGTGGACAGTCGGGCGGTCGGGTCGGCGGTCATGGCCTTCAGCACGCGTTCCAGCTGCGTGATGAGTATGTGGATGGTGTCGGCGTCGAAGATGCCGGTGTCGTATTCCAGGCGCACGCCGAGCTGCTCACCCGTGCGAGCTTCCAATGTCAGCGGGTAATGGGTGGATTCGTGTGTGGTCATGTCGGTGACCGCGAACTCACGGGCACCCGCCATCGCGCTGGTGTCGACGGGATAGTTCTCGTAGACGAAGAGCGTGTCGAACAATTGGTCGTGGCCGGTGATGTGGTGGATCGCCGTGAGCGCCAGGTGCTGGTGATCCAGCGTCTGGTTGTGGGCCTGCTGGAGGTGGTGCAACAACTGCGTGGTGGTGGTGTCCGCGCCGATGGTGGCGCGCACCGGCACCGTGTTGATCAACAGCCCGACAACCGATTCCGCGCCGGGAAGCTCGGTCGGGCGTCCGGAGACCGCGGCGCCGAAGACGACGTCGTGTTGGCCGGTCAGCCACATCAGCAGTTGCGCCCAACCGGCCTGCAACACGGTGTTGACGGTGGTGTGATGCGAGCGCGCCAGTTCGGTGAGCGCGTGAGTCGTCCGCTCCGAGAACCGATACGAGGCCTCGCCTCGGCGCCCGGGCCCCGTCCTGTTTGCGGAGCCGACGAGGGTGGGGGTTTCGAATCCGGTGAGAACCTCGCGCCATGCGGTGTGGGCGGCATCGAGGTCGCGATCGGCCAGCCAGGTGACGAACCTGCGATACGAGGTGGACGCCGGGAGCCGCTGCCCGTAGTAGGCGGCGAACATCTCCTGCAACAGGATCGACGTCGACCAGCCGTCGAGCACGATGTGGTGATTGGTGACCACGATCCGATGCCGGTCCGGTGCCGTGCGGATGAGCGCCACCCGGAAGGCCGGCGGATTCGCCAGGTCACAGACGGCGACGCGCTCGGCCGTGCACAGCTGCCGGATTCGGGTATCGGTGTCGTCGATGTTGTCCAGTTCGACGTACTGCCATGCCGCCGCGGGATCGGCAGGGATGAGTTGAACCGGTTCGCCTTGGGTGCAGAAGCGGGCCGCAAGGTTGGGGTGGCGATCGACCACGGTCTGTGCCGCGGCGCGCATCCGGTCGGGGTCCAGCGGCCCGGTCACGGTGAAATCCAGTTGGACGGAATAGAGTTCGGCCAGATCGTCGAGACCCTGGGTGGTGCTGGCATGGAACAACAGGCCCTGCTGCAGCGGGGTGAGCGGCAGAATGTCGGCGACCGAATACTGCTGTTGGAGGGCGTCGATCTCCCGCTGGGTGAGCCGCGCGGGTGCGATGTCGGAGGGGGTCAGACCGCCGCCACCCCGCGCGACGTGGGCGCAGACACCGGCCAGGGCCTCGAACCACAACCGGTTGAGTCGGCTGACGCCGGCGTGGTCGAGCGCTGAGGGCGCCCAGGTCCAGGTGGCGTTCAGCGCAGGGCCGGAATCGGTTTCGACGGCGACGGCGCTGAGCTCTACGGTGTGCATCATCGGCATGTTCACCGCAGACGCGGCCGCGGTGAACGCAGATCCGTCCGCGCTGATCAGCCACAGATCGTCCGACCGCTCGGAGCCGTGTGCGCCAAGACGTCCCAGATAGTTGAATCCGATCGTGGGTTCGGCGCCCATGAGCGTGGTGTCGAGGTAGCGCAGCAGCCCATAGGTCAGGGGATCGGGGAGCGCGCGGAGTTGTTCCTTGGCGCGCTTGATGATCGGGCCGAGGTCGGCGTCGCCGGCCACCACCAGCGCCCAGGGCAGCGCGCCGGAGCTCAGCGCGACGGGGTATTTGGTGGTGAACCAGCCCACGGTGCGGGACAGGTCCACGTCGGCGGCCAGCTCTTCGTCGCGGCCATGGCCTTCGACGTCGAGAGCGATCGCGGCGTCGCCGGTGCCCAGGAACTCGGCGCAGGCCAATGCGAACGCGATCAGGAGGATGTCCTGGATTCCCGCGTGGAACGCCGCGGGCACGTCGCTCATCAGCTGGCGGGCGGTCTCACCGTCCAGCGACGCGGTCAGGTGCCCGGCGTTCGCGTAGGTGTCTGGCGCCTCCGGCAGGGCGGGTCGCGCCGCCAATACCTGCTGCCAGGCTTCGCTCTGCGCCAATACCGTTGGGTCGTCGGCATGTTGGGCGAGGAGTGCGGCCCACCGTTGGAATGACGTCATCACCGGGGGGAGGGCTATCGGGTGCCCGCTGTGGTGTTGGGCCCAGGCGATGTTGATGTCTTCGAGCAGGATCCGCCACGACACCGCGTCGACGGCCAGGTGGTGGATGATCAGGGCCAACTGCCTGGTGGTGCTCGCCCACACGGCGCTGAGCATGACCCCGCCGGCCGGACTGAGCCGGGACCGGGCGGCGATGATCGTCTCGTCGGTGAGCGCGTCGACGGTGTGCAGTAGCGCTGCGGCGTGCGCCGAGTCCGGTTCTGGCACGGTCAATTTCCAGCCGCCGGGCCCGTCGTCGACGCGCAGTCTCAACATGGCGTGCCGGTCCAGCAGGGCCTGCAGCACGACCGTGACGTCGGCCAGTTCGACACCCGCGGGTGCCTGCAACACCATGGTCTGGTTGAACTGGTCAACGGGGCCGTCGACGCTGCTCAGCCAGCGGATTATCGGTGTCGCCGCCACGTCGCCGATTCCCTCGTCGATGGGCCGGTGCGTGTCGGCCACGCCGACCACCCGGGCCAGTCCGGCCACGGTTTGCTCGACGAAGATGTCGCGCGGCCGGCAGCTGAGGCCGGCCGCGCGGGCCCGCGACACCACCAGCATAGAAAAGAAGAAGTCGCCGCCCAAGTCGAAGAACGAATAGTCGACCCCGCACCGGGG
>NZ_LZJA01000004.1:0-44516 GCF_001666785.1 Mycobacterium sp. E3305
GGCGTCTTCGTCGGCGCGGGCACACGTGTCGGCGGCGTGGCGGGCCGCCGTCGCCGCGGCGCTTGCCCAGGCGTATTGCAGCGGCGTCGCCGTGCACGCCGCCGAGGAATGCGTCCAGCTGCACGGCGGCATCGGCATGACGTGGGAGTATCCCGCGCACCTTTACCTCAAGCGGGCCAAGAGCGATCAGTTGATCTTCGGCACCGCCTACCGCCACCGCGCCCGGCTGGGCGAGTTGGTGGACCTGCCGCCGAAATAGTTGGGCTCGGATTGATTTTTTCCCCGCGGCCCGTCGGGGGAGCGTGTAATGCGTTTTCCCGCCGCTGTATTCGTGGGAGGGCGCGCTTCTCGTTGGAAGATGGGCGCGCACGGCGGGCCGCCGTTTTGTGAGACAGTGTCGGTCCGCGGTGGCCCGACGACGTGGCCGGCCGCGCCGTGCGGAGGTGAAAACATCGGAATGCGGGTGTTGCTGTCAACTCACGATTCGCGCGGGGCGGTCGAACCGTTGGCGGCACTCGGGGTTCAGTTGCGAGCGAACGGCGCGGAAGTTCGGGTATGCGCGCCGCCGGACCAGGAATTCGCGGACCTGCTGGCCGGAATCGGCTTGGAGCTGAGTCCATTCGGCGATTCATGGCGCGCCAGGGCGGCCGGGCTCACGCCGTCGGAGGACGACCTACGCCGGCACCTGGACGGGCTCGTCGCCGCGCAATTCGACACGGTTGCCGACGCGGCCGACGGCTGTGACCTCCTCGTCGCAACCGGCTTTCCACCGGTGGCGGCGGGAGCGCGGTCGGTGGCCGAGCGCCTGGGCATCCCTTACGTCTACGTGAGCTACCAGCCGACGATCCTGCCGTCACCGCACCACATGCCCCCGACGTACGCAGGCCAGATCCCGCCGGGCGCGATCGACAACCGGGTGTTGTGGCAGATGGACGCGCAGCACATGCACACGCTGTTCGGGACGACGCTCAACAACCACCGCGCGTCGCTGGGCCTGCCGCCGGTGGATGACATCCGCGACCACGCCCTGACCGACCGGCCGTGGCTGGCGGCGGATCCGACCCTGGGCCCGTGGCCGGAGGGCAGCGGGCTGGACGTGGTCCAGACGGGGGCGTGGCTGCTCTGCGATGAACGCCCGTTGCCTGCGGACGTGGCGGCGTTCCTGGACGACGGGCCGCCGCCGGTGTACGTCGGCTTCGGCAGCATGCCCATGCGCGCCGCGAGCGACGTCTCCCGCGCGGTCGTCGAGGCCGTCCGCGCCCTGGGCCACCGGGCGATTCTCTACCGCGGCTGGTCCGGCCTGACCCCGATAGACGACCGGGACGATTGCCTGGCCGTCGGTGAGCTCAACCACCGGGCGCTCTTCGCCCGGGTCGCGGCCGTCGTGCACCACGGCGGTGCGGGCACCACGACCACCGCCGCGCTGGCCGGCGCGCCGCAGGTGTTGGTGCCGCAGGGGGCCGACCAGCCGTACTGGGCCGGCCGGGTGGCGGAGCTGGGCATCGGCATCGCGCACGGCGGCCCGGCCCCCACCGCCCGGTCGCTGACGGCCGCCCTGAAGACCGTCCTGGCGCCGGAGACCGGTGCGCGGGCGGGCGTCGTGGCCACCAAGATCCGTACCGACGGGGCGATGGCGGCGGCGTCGTTGCTGCTCGACGGGTTAGCGCGGTAGCGCGGAACCGAAGACCTCGGTCATGGCCTGCCAGTGCCGCTCGGCCGCGACGGGGTCGTACGGCGCGTTGTCCGGGACCGCGAACCCGTGGCCGGCCGGATACCACTCGATGGTGTGCTGCACGCCGGCTGCGGTCAGCGCCTTGTCCAGCTGTTCGGCGTCGTCATGTGTGAAGGAGGCGTCGTCCTTGGCGCCGCCCACGTACACCGTCGCGCTCATCCGGTCGGCCAGCAGGTGGGGGCTGTCCGCGGCGTCGCTCACCAGGCCACCGCCGTGGAACGACGCCGCGGCGGCGACGCGCTCGGGTACCCGGCCGGCGACGATCAGCGACGCCCGCCCGCCCATGCAGTAGCCGCACACGCCGAAGCGTTCCCCGGACACCTCCGGGCGGGCCGCCAGGTAGTCGAAGAACGCGACGGCGTCGCCGGCGATCTTGTCGGGGGTGAGGCTGCCGATCATGCCGAACAGCCGCCTGCGCTCCCGCTCGTCGCCGAACACGGTGCCCATGTCGAACGGGGCCCAGTCGCCGCTGCGGTAATACACGTCGGGGAGCAGCACGGCGTAACCGAAGCCGGCCAGCTTGGCGGCCATCTCGTCGAAGGTGTCACGCACCCCGCCGGCATCGCAGTACATGATTACGCCCGGCCAGGGACCCGGACCCGCTGGCGTGAACAGGCCGACGGGGCAGCTGCCGTCGGCGGTGGTGATGGAGTCGGTGAATTGCGGCATGGCCTCCGTTTTACTCCCGGCCGCCGCGGCTAAGCTGGCCGCGTGCCGATCCCGACGCCCTATGAGGACCTGCTGCGCCTGGTGCTCGAACGGGGCACGGCCAAATCCGACCGCACCGGCACCGGGACCCGCAGCCTGTTCGGCCAGCAATTGCGCTACGACCTGTCGGCCGGCTTCCCGCTGCTGACCACCAAGAAGGTGCATCTCAAGTCGGTCATCTACGAGTTGCTGTGGTTCTTGCGCGGCGACTCCAACGTCGCCTGGCTGCACGAGCACGGAGTCACCATCTGGGACGAATGGGCAAGCGAGACGGGCGATCTCGGGCCGATATACGGCGTGCAGTGGCGATCCTGGCCCACGCCGACCGGTGAGCACGTCGACCAGATCAGCGCGGCGCTTCAGTTGCTGCGCACGGACCCGAACTCGCGGCGCATCATCGTGTCGGCCTGGAACGTCGGGGAGATCCCGCAGATGGCGCTGCCGCCGTGCCACGCCTTCTTCCAGTTCTACGTGGCGGACGGTCGGCTCAGTTGCCAGCTGTATCAGCGCAGCGCCGACCTGTTTCTCGGTGTGCCGTTCAACATCGCCAGCTACGCGCTGCTCACCCACATGATGGCCGCCCAGGCCGGCCTGGCGGTCGGCGAGTTCGTCTGGACGGGCGGCGACTGCCACATCTACGACAACCACGTCGAGCAGGTGCGCACCCAGCTGAGTCGCGAGCCCCGCCCCTACCCGGAACTGGTACTGGCGCAGCGTGATTCGATCTTCGACTACACCTACGAGGACGTGGTCGTCAAGAATTACGACCCGCATCCGGCGATCAAAGCGCCGGTCGCGGTATGACCGAACTCGGGCTGATCTGGGCTCAGTCGACATCCGGCATCATCGGTCGCGGCGGCGACATCCCCTGGCGGGTGCCTGAGGACTTGATCCGGTTCAAAGAGCTGACCGTGGGGCATACGGTCGTGATGGGCCGGCGCACATGGGAGTCCTTGCCGAGCAAGGTCCGGCCGCTGCCGGGCCGCAAAAATGTCGTACTCTCGCGAAGGAGCGATTTCGTTGCCGACGGCGCGCAGATCGCCGGATCGCTCGAGGCGGCTCTCGCCGAATGCGAGGGTGAGCCGCAGACCTGGGTGATCGGCGGCGAGCAGGTGTATCTGCTCGCGCTGCCGCGCGCCACGCGGTGCGAGGTCACCGAGGTCGAAGTCGACCTGCGGCGCGACGACGACGACGCGCTGGCGCCGGTGCTCGACGACAGCTGGCTGGGTGAGACGGGGGAGTGGCAGGTCAGCCGCACGGGGTTGCGGTACCGCCTGCACAGCTACCGTCGGGCATGAGTGTCGGTCTCCGCGACCGTGACACACTCGGACGCGGGGGTCGGTCTCACCAGGTCACCACACGTTGCCAGAAGGGGGAATTGGCAGTGATAACCGAACCCACGAGAGCGTTCACGCGCATTTTCAGGGGCTACGATCCGTCCGCGGTCGACGCCCACATCGAGATGCTGACCACCAAGCAGCAGTTGTTGCTCGACGATGTCGAGAACCTGAGGAGCCGGCTGAAGGCGGCCGGCGACGAGACGGCCGCGCTGCGCAAGGAGGTCGCCGTCCTCGCCGACACCTCGCCTTCCCCCCACGCGGTGCAGCGCCGCATGGCGCAGATGCTGCGCCGCGCGGTCGACGAGGTCGCCGAGATGCAGGCCGAGGCGCGCAGCGAGGCGGACGCGATGATCGCCGCGGCCGAGGCCGAGGTCCAGGCCGCGCAGCGAAAGCACGAAGAGGAGTTGGCGGAGATGGCCGAGCAACGAAAAGCCATGGAAACCGATTACGAAGAAGCCAAGAAGCAGCTCGACGCCGAATTGGCCGAGATGCGCGCCGAAACGGAAGCGGCGATCGACAAGTCGTGGCGGGACGCGCAACGGGAGGCCGATCACTATCGTGAGCAGGCCCAGCGCGCGGCGGACGAGGCGATCCGGCAACGGATCCATGTCCTCGAGCAGCTGATGGGCGTGTTCCGCGACCTCGAAGCGGTTCCGGCCGCGCTCGAGTCGGCCTACCAGGAGCAGAAGAACGCCCCGGAGCCCAGCGTCGTCGTGCCGTTGGACGGCAAAGTCAGCACGGGTTAGCCCGCCTCGAACGGGCGGACGGACGGGCGGCGCCGCGTCGCCGCCGAGGGTTGTCGCACCCGGCCGGTATTCTCGGCGCCGTGTCGATCCCGACCCGCAGGCTGTCGGCCGCGCAAGCCCGGCGAATCGCCGTTGCCGCCCAAGGTTTTACCGAGCCGCCGCCCGCCGGTCCGATCACTCGCGCTCACCTGAAGCGGTTGATATCCAGAATTCAAGTCCTGCAACTTGATTCGGTCTCGGTCGCGGTGCGCGCCCACTACGCGCCGGTGTTCAGCCGGCTCGGACCCTACGACCGCGACGTGTTGGATCGCGCCGCCTGGGGCCCGCGCCCGGCGCGGCTGCTGGCCGAATACTGGGCGCACGAGGCCGCGCTGGTGGCCGTCGACGACTGGCCGCTGCTGCGCTGGCGAATGCGCCAATACCGCCACGGTCGCTGGGGCACCCACATCGTCAAGGCCAACCCCCAACTCGCCGACGACATCGTCGCCGCCGTCGCCGAACTTGGCCCCAGCACCGCCGGACAGATCGAGGCGCACCTCGCCGCCGAGCCGCGCCGCAAGAAGGGCACCTGGTGGAACCGCAGCGACACCAAATGGGTCGCCGAGGCGCTGTTCGCCGCCGGTGTGCTCACCACGGCCACGCGGGTGGGCTTCGCCCGCCATTATGACCTGGTCGAACGCGTGCTGCCGGCGGCCGTGCTGGCGCGGGAGGTCGACGACGAGGAAGCCGTCCGCGAACTCACGTTGCGGGCCGCCACCGCGTTGGGCGTGGGGACCGAGGCCGACATCCGCGACTACTTCCGGCTATCGGCCCAGCAGGTCAAGCCGGCCGTCGCCGACCTGCTGGCCGCGGGGGAGATCGAGCGGGTCGAGGTCGACGGCTGGCCCGCGCCGGCCTACCTGCGCGCCGGCCGGGCGGTGCCCCGCGCCGACCGCGGCACGGCGCTGTTGTGTCCGTTCGACCCGCTGATCTTCTTTCGGCCTCGGGTGGAGCGGCTGTTCGGGTTTCATTACCGCATCGAGATCTACACGCCGGCCGCCCAGCGCCAGTACGGCTACTACGTGTGGCCGCTGCTGATGGACGGGCAACTGGTCGCCCGGGTCGACCTCAAGGCCGACCGGACCGCCGACACGCTGCGCGTCATGGGCGCCTTCGGCGAACCCGACGCGCCGCGGTCCCGCGCGGTCGAGGCGCTGGCCGGCGAACTGCGGTCGATGGCTTCGTGGCTGAGCCTGAGCGGATTCAGCGTCGCGACCCGGGGGGACCTGGCCGCCGACCTGCGGGCGGTCAGCTGATGCGGGCGACGGACAAACAGCTCAAGGACACGCTTTGGAATGCGGCCAACAAGCTGCGCGGCTCCCTGTCGGCCGGCCAGTACAAGGACGTCATCCTCGGGCTGGTCTACCTCAAGCACGCCGCGGCGGACCAGTGGAAGTTGTTGGTGGCCAACGCGGAATCGCCGAACATCGGGCGGCTCGTCGATGACGCGATGGCGGCGGCGGCGCTGCCGCGGTTTTACGAGGACCTCGACCGGCGCCGGCTCGGGGAGCTGCTGCGCCTGCTCGACGCCGCCCGATTCGGCGAGCCGGGCCGCGCGCGGGACCTGATGGGCGAGGTGTACGAGTACTTTCTGGCCAATTTCGCGCGCGCAGAGGGGCGGCGGGGCGGCGAATTCTTCACCCCGCCCAGCGTGGTCCGGGTGCTCGTCGAGGCGCTGGAACCGTCGGGCGGGCGGGTGTATGACCCGTGCTGCGGTTCGGGCGGCATGTTCGTGCAGACCGAGCGGTTCATCGCCGAACACGACGGCGATCCCGCGCGAGTGAGGATCTGCGGGCAGGAAAGCGTCGAGCAGACCTGGCGGATCGCGAAGATGAACCTCGCCGTGCACGGCGTCGACAACACGGGGCTGGGCGCGCGGTGGGCCGACACGTTCGTCGACGATCTGCACGCGGGCGTGCAAATGGACTACGTGATGGCCAATCCGCCCTTCAACATAAAAGATTGGGCCCGCGACGAGCGCGACCCCCGCTGGCGGTTCGGCGTCCCACCCGCCGGCAACGCCAACTACGCCTGGATTCAGCACATCCTGTCCAAACTGGCCCCCGGCGGCAAGGCCGGCGTGGTGATGGCCAATGGCTCGATGTCCTCGAACACATTGGGAGAGGGCGCCATTCGCGCACGGATCGTCGATGCCGACCTGGTGTCGTGCATGGTCGCCCTGCCCGCGCAACTGTTCCGCAGCACCTCGATACCGGTTTGCCTGTGGTTCTTCGACACGGACAAGGGCGAGCGGTCCGGTCAGGTGTTGTTCATCGACGCGCGCGGCTTCGGCCACCTGGTCGAGCGCGCCGAAAGGGTGTTGACGGACCAGGAGATCGTCCGCATCGGCGACACCTATCACGCGTGGCGTGGGTCGGAATCCGCCGCCGCGAAAGGCGTTACCTATCAGGATGTTCCGGGATTCTGCGCGTCCGTGTCGCTCGACGACATCGCGGCCGCCGGCTATCCGCTCACGCCCGGTCGCTATGTCGGTGCGCCGGCGGCCGAGGACGACGGCGAGCCCGTCGAGGAGAGGATCGCCGGGCTGACGGGTGACCTGCTGGCGGCGCTGGACGAATCGGCACGGCTGGACGGCGTCGTGCGCCAACAACTGGAGCGCCTGCGGTGAAGACCACGCTGGGCGACCACCTGGACTTCGGCACCGGCAGCAGGGCGCCTCGGTCGGCGCCGGGCGGACGCGTTCGCGTCTACGGCGCCAACGGGACCATCGGTTATGCCGCCGAGCACAACGCGGCCGGCCCGCTGATCGTCCTCGGGCGCGTCGGGTCGCAGTGCGGCAGCCTGCGGTACTGCGACTCCGACGCCTGGGTCACCGAGAACGCACTGGTGTGCCGGGCGAAGGACCCACGCGAGACGCGGTACTGGTACTACGCGATGCAAACCTGCCGCCTGGGCGACCACCGGGCCGGATCGGGACAGCCGCTGCTGAGCAAGAGAATCCTGCGCGACGTCGCGGTGCACAGCGTGGCGGCGCCGCAGCGCGGGGCGATCGCCGAAATGCTCGGCGCCCTTGACGACAAGATCTCGGCCAATCACCGGGTGATCGGGGCCGCCGAGAACCTGATGGTGGCCATGGCCGGGTCGGTCCGCGAGCGCGTGCCAGTGTCCAGCCTGGCGAGCCGGTCGACGGCATTCCTCGACGTGGCCGACTTCGACGACGTGGTCGCGCATTTCAGCCTTCCGGCGTTCGACGACGGGGCGAAACCCCGCGTCGTGACCGCCGACTCCGTCAGGAGCGGCAAATTCCTGCTGCCCGGGCCGTGCGTGTTGTTCGCGAAGCTCAATCCGCGGATCCCGCGAATCTGGAACGTGTCCCGCCTGCCGTCGGAAATGGCCTTGGCCAGCAGCGAGTTCGTCGTCCTGCTGCCGGTGGGGGTGGACGCGTCGACCCTGTGGTCGGCCGTGCGGCAACCGGAGGTCTCCGCATGGTTGCAACGCCGGGTCGCCGGCACGTCGGGCAGCCATCAGCGGATCCAACCGCGCGATCTGCTGGAGGTGCGGGTCCCCGACGTCCGGCACCTGCCCGCCGCGCGATTGGAGGCGATCACCGGCCTGGGCGCGCTGTGCCACGCGCGCCGCGCCGAAAGCGCGCGGTTGTCCGAGTTCCGCGACGCGCTGCTGCCGCTGCTGATATCGGGTGAGCTCCCGATTCGGTCACCACGTTAAGGTGAGCGCCGTGGCCGAGACCGCGCCGCTACGCGTGCAACTGATCGCCAAGACCGAGTTCCTGGCGCCGCCGGACGTGCCGTGGACCACCGACGCCGACGGGGGGCCGGCGCTGGTCGAATTCGCCGGCCGGGCCTGCTATCAGAGCTGGTCGAAGCCCAACCCCAAGACCGCGACCAACGCCGGCTACATCAAGCACATCATCGACGTCGGGCATTTCTCCGTGCTCGAGCACGCGAACGTCTCGTTCTACATCACCGGCGTCTCCCGCTCGCTCACACACGAGCTGATCCGGCACCGGCATTTCTCCTTCTCCCAGCTGTCGCAGCGCTACGTCCCCGAGGGTGAGTCGCAAGTCGTGGTGCCCCCGGGCATGGAAGACGACCCCGAACTCCAGCGCATCCTGACCGAGGCCGCCGACGCCAGCCGGGCCACCTACGCCGACCTGCTGGCCAGGCTGGAGGCCAAGTTCGCCGACCAGCCGAACGCCATCCTGCGGCGCAAGCAGGCGCGGCAGGCCGCTCGGGCCGTGCTGCCGAACGCGACCGAAACCCGCATCGTCGTGACCGGCAACTACCGGACCTGGCGCCACTTCATCGCCATGCGCGCCAGCGAGCACGCCGACGTGGAAATCCGGCGGCTGGCGATCGAATGCCTGCGCCAGCTCGCGGACGCCGCGCCCGCGGTGTTCGCCGACTTCGAGATCTCGACCCTGGCCGACGGGACCCAGGTGGCCACCAGCCCGCTGGCGACCGAAGCCTGAGCCTCAGCCGTCACTGCGGCCTCGGGCCGCGGCCACCGCTCCCGTGCCGTTGTCGCTCGGAGGCGGGCACTTCGGCGATACCCGGACCTGCGGGGGAGGGTGGGGCTGGTGAGGCTGCCCGTGCGCCCGCGACCGACCGGAGCGCCGGCCCGCGCCGTTGCTAAAGAGCTTGCCGCCGCCAGGTAACCTAAAGACCGTGAGCACCGTCGGATTCGACGCCCCGGCCCGGTTGGGAACCGTGCTGACGGCGATGGCGACACCGTTCGCTCCCGACGGTTCGCTGGACACCGCCGCCGCCGCCCAATTGGCGAACCACCTGGTAGACGCCGGATGTGACGGCCTGGTGGTCTCCGGAACCACCGGCGAGTCGCCTACCACCACCGACGACGAGAAGCGCGAGCTGTTGCGCGTCGTGCTGGACGCCGTGGGCGACCGCGCCCGGGTCATCGCCGGCGCGGGCACGTATGACACCGCGCACAGCGTCCGGCTGGCCAAGGCCTGCGCGGCCGAGGGCGCCCACGGGCTGCTGGTGGTCACGCCCTACTACTCGAGGCCGCCGCAGAGCGGGTTGATCGCGCACTTCACCGCCGTCGCCGACGCGACCGAGCTGCCGGTGCTGCTCTACGACATTCCGCCGCGGTCGGTGGTGCCGATCGAGGCGGACACGCTCCGCGCGTTGGCATTGCACCCCAACATCGTCGGCGTCAAGGACGCCAAGGCCGATCTGCACGGCGGCGGCCAGATCATGGCCGAGACGGGACTGGCCTACTACTCGGGCGACGACGCGCTGAACCTGCCGTGGCTGGCCATGGGCGCCACCGGATTCATCAGCGTGATCTCGCATCTGGCCGCGGGCCAGCTCCGAGAGATGTTGTCCGCGTTCGCATCCGGCGACATCGCCACCGCCCGCAAGATCAACAGCACCCTCGCCCCGTTGTGTGACGCGATGGGCCGGCTGGGCGGCGTGACGCTGTCCAAGGCGGGTCTGCGCCTGCAGGGCATCGAGGTCGGCGATCCCCGGTTGCCGCAGATGCCGGCCACACCCGAGCAGATCGATGCCCTGGCCGCCGATATGCGCGCGGCCTCGGTGCTGCGGTGAGGCAGAGGGTGGCCGGTAAGTGGATGTAGACCTCGCCCCCCCTGGTCCCTTGACCACTGGTGGGTTGCGGGTCACCGCGCTGGGCGGCATCAGCGAAATCGGCCGCAACATGACGGTTTTCGAGCACCTGGGTCGGCTGCTGATCATCGACTGCGGGGTGATGTTCCCCACCCACGACGAGCCCGGGGTGGACCTGATACTGCCGGACTTGCGCCTGATCGAAGATCGGCTCGACGACATCGAGGCGCTGGTGCTGACCCACGCGCACGAGGATCACATCGGCGGCATCCCGTTCCTGTTGAAGCTGCGCCCCGATATCCCCGTGGTCGGGTCGAAGTTCACCCTCGCGCTGGTGGCGGCGAAATGCCGTGAGCACCGGCTCAAGCCGGTGTTCGTCGAGGTGACCGAGGGGCAGCGCAGCACGCACGGCGTCTTCGAGTGCGAGTACTTCGCCGTCAACCACTCCATCCCCGACGCGCTGGCCATCGCCGTGCACACCGGCGCGGGAACCGTCTTGCACACCGGCGACATCAAGCTCGATCAGCTGCCCCTCGACGGGCGGCCCACCGATCTGCCCGGGATGTCCCGGCTCGGTGACGCCGGAGTGGACCTGTTCCTGTGCGACTCGACCAACTCCGAGATCCCGGGCGTCGGGCCGTCGGAGAGCGAGGTGGGGCCGACGCTGCACCGCCTGATCCGCGGCGCCGAGGGCCGCGTCATCGTGGCGTGCTTCGCCTCCAATGTGGACCGGGTGCAGCAGATCATCGATGCCGCGGTCGCGTTGGGCCGCCGCGTGTCCTTCGTCGGGCGCTCGATGGTGCGCAACATGGGCATCGCCCGCGAGCTCGGGTTCCTGCGGGTGGCCGATTCCGACGTGATCGACATCGGCGCGGCCGAGATGATGCCGCCCGAGCGGGTGGTGCTGATCACCACCGGCACCCAGGGCGAACCCATGTCGGCGCTGTCGCGGATGTCGCGCGGCGAGCATCGCAGCATCACGCTGACGGCGGGCGATTTGATCGTGCTGGCCTCGTCGCTGATCCCCGGCAACGAGGAGGCGGTCTACGGCGTGATCGACGCGCTCGCCAAGATTGGGGCCCGCGTCGTCACCAATGCCCAAGCCCGGGTGCATGTTTCGGGTCACGCGTACGCCGGTGAGCTGCTGTTCCTCTACAACGGCGTGCGGCCGCGCAACGTCATGCCGGTGCACGGCACCTGGCGGATGCTGCGGGCCAACGCCAAGCTGGCGGCCAGCACCGGGGTGCCGGAGGAGTCGATCCTGTTGGCGGAGAACGGCGTCAGCGTCGACCTGGTCGCCGGCACGGCGTCGATCGCCGGGGCGGTGCCGGTGGGCAAGATGTTCGTCGACGGGCTGATCAGCGGCGACGTCGGCGACATCACGCTCGGCGAACGGCTCATCCTGTCGTCGGGTTTCGTCGCGGTGACGGTGGTCGTCCAGCGCGGCACCGGGCGTCCGGTGGCCGCGCCGCACCTGCATTCACGCGGGTTCTCCGAGGACCCCAAGGCGCTGGAACCCGCCGGGCGCCGGGTCGAGGCGGAGCTGGAACTGCTTGCCGCCGACAACATCACCGACCCGGGCCGCATCGCGCAGGCCGTGCGCCGCACCGTCGGCAAGTGGGTGGGCGAGACCTACCGGCGGCAACCGATGATCGTGCCGACGGTCATCGAGGTCTGAGCCCCGCGAAACATCAACCGCTGCGACGCTTAGCGGCGTGTCGTCGCGGACGATTATGTGTCGCGGCGCGGGAGGTGAGGCGGGGGGCTAAAGCTTCTCCGCGTAGGCCGACCATTCCAGTTGCGAGGCCTTGAGTTTGCGACCGGTCGGCTCCACGTAGCGCTGGACGAGTTCGTCGGGGCCGGCCTGCTCCAGCAGTCGCCAACCGTAATCCCCGACGAACGCGCCGACCTCTTCGGGCTGTAAACCGAAGCGCCACAACTGCCGGACGCTGCGATAGAGCGTACGAGTGCCGTACCGATTCTTGCCTTCGATGAAATCGCGCCGGACGTAGGTGAATACCAGACGACTGCCGGGCGCGGCCGCGCGCAACCCCTCCAGCGTCCGCCGGACGGTGGCTTCGGTCAGGTATTGGGTGACGCCCTCGCAGATGAAAAAGGCCCGGTAGTCGGTGCGATAGCCGTGCTCGGCCAGGGCCGTCAGCAGGTCGTCGCGCTCCAGGTCCAACGCCACCTGCCGGACCGACATCGGCGGGCCGCCCAGCACCCGTCGGACCGTCTTCACCTTCCGGGCGACGTTGACGGGCAGGTCGACCTCGAACACGGGGATGCGAATCTGCCGTGTCAGCAGGTAGGCGCGGGTGTCCAGTCCGGCGCCGAGGATGACGACGGCGTCGATGCCGTCGAGCGCCTCGGCCAGCTTGTCGCCGATAAATCGCTTGCGGCAGGCTAGGTTCGCCCACAGCCCGCGGCCCGACCACTCCGATCCGCGCATCATCAGGCGGCGCACCGGCCGGGCGCGTGTCGCCGCCACCAGCAACCGCAGCGGCGCCGGCAGGAACAGCTCCGCCAGGTCGTCGTCCACCAAGCGGCGGCCCGGCGGTTCGTTCTGTTCGACGGCCGCCAGCACCATCGGCCCAAAGGCGGTCTGCGCGGCGGAGTTTCGTGGCATTCGACTACTTGTTCAAGAAGCCGGCGTCGACCGGCAACGTCACGCCGGTGATGTAGCGCGCCTGGTCGCTCACCAGCCACGCCACCGCGTTGGCGACGTCCTCGACGTCCAGTACCTCCACCGGCATCGCGTTGCCCATGGCTCCGGGCGTGTCGGTCGCGGCGGCCATCTTGGCCAGCCATTCCCGGGTGAACTCGTTGTTGATCATCGGGGTCTCGACACCCGAGGGGTGTATCGAGTTGACCCGAATATACTGTGTTGCAAGCAGATTCGCGTATACCCGCATCAGCCCCACCACGCCGTGTTTGGCGGCCGCATAGCCGACGGAACCGGCGTCCGGGCTGCCCACCCCGGCCAGCCCGGCGCTGGAACTGATCAGCACGATCGACCCCCCGGTGCCCTGCTTGACCATGGTCGGGATGGCGGCCTTGATGGTGTTGTAGACGCCGGTGAGGTTGACGTCGATGACGTCGCGCCAGCCGTCGTCACCCGATTGCATCGGTGCGATGCCGGCGTTGGCGACGACGATGTCGAGCCGGCCGAACTCGTCCAGGCCGGCCTGCAGGGCGGCCGACAGCGACGCCCGGTCGCGCACGTCGCCACGAGCGGCCACGATGCGCGAGCCCGTGTCCTCGACCAGCTTGACGGTTTGCGCCAGGTCTTCCTCGGTGGCCAGCGGATAGGGGACGCTGGCGATCTGGTCGCACAGGTCGACCGCGATGATGTCCGCGCCGTCGGAGGCCAGCCGCACCGCGTGCGCGCGACCCTGGCCGCGCGCCGCGCCGGTGATGAAGGCGACCTTGCCCTCGAGTGGCCGGGTCATCAGGACCGCAGCTGACCCTTGTCCGGGTCACCCGCGGGCACGGGCTGCAGCATCTTGATGTCCGGCGCCCCGGCCAGGTGCTCGCCGGCGGCGCCGAACATCTTGCCGATGGCCGGGGCGGTGCTGTGGGTCTTGAGCGCCTCTTCGTCGGCCCACTGCTCGACGAAGACGAAGGTTTCGCCCGATTGGTGCAGTGAGTACAACTGGCAACCCGGTTCGTTGTGCACTTCCTCCACCGCCTGCGTGAGGATGTCGCGGACTGTGTCGACCGATTCCGGTTTGACGGTCATGGTGGCAACGACGACGACGGGCATGCTGAGGCCTCCTGGGGCGTACGGGGTGGGTGACGTGCATGGCTCTGTTACCTGGGTCACCGGTTGTCCACCCTACTCACGCGGCCCCTTGGACCACCCGTCAGATGGGTCACATGGCCAAACCGTTACCAGTGTGGCGGGTGGTGTAGATGATGTCGGTGCGACTACCCTTGCCGACATGGCTAATAAGACCGCGGCCCGCTCCAAAGCTCGAACGAGCAGGTCAAAGGCCACTTCGCGGAGTGGGTCGGGTCGCGCGCGGCCGGCGGCACCCCGCAAGCGGCCGAGCAGGCCCGCGAAACGGCGCAACCAGTCGCTGCTGGTGGCCGCCGGGCTGACCGGCGGGCGCGCCCTGCGCGCCACCTGGCTGATGGCCGCCCGCAGCACCGGCGGCGCGGCCCGGTCGATCGGGCGGGCCCGCGACATCGACCCGGGACACCGCCGCGACGGGATCGCGCTGATGCTGCTCGGCCTTTCCGTCGTGGTCGCCGCGAGCTCGTGGTTCAACGCCGCCCGACCGGTCGGTGCGTGGGTCGACACGCTGTTGCGGACCTTCATCGGTGCGGGCGTGCTGGCGCTCCCGGTCGTCACCGCCGCGGTGGCGGTGACGCTGATGCGCACCCAGCCCAATCCCGATGCGCGCCCCAGGCTCATCCTGGGCGGCACCCTGATCGCGCTGTCGGTGCTCGGACTGCGGCACCTGTGGTCCGGCTCGCCCGAAGACCCCGAGGCGCGCCGCCGCGCGGCGGGATTCATCGGCTTCGCCATCGGCGGCCCGCTGTCGGACGGGTTGACGGCCTTTATCGCCGCGCCCCTGTTGTTCATCGGCTTCATGTTCGGCCTGCTGTTGCTGACCGGAACCACGATTCGCGAGGTGCCCGACGCGGTCCGCGCCATGTTCGGCGCCCGGTTGCTCGGCGACGACGAATACGGCGAGTACGACGACTATGACGACTACGCGGATTCCGCTGTGGCCGAAGACTTTTACGACGAGAGCTCGCTTCCCGAAGACGAGCCGCAAGCCTGGCCGGCGGCCGACCCGGCCCCTGCCCTGCGGGACAACGAGGACGACATCCCCACCACACCGGAGCCGGCCATCGGGAAGAGCCGCCGTCGCGCCAAGAAGCCGCCCGAGATCGTCGACCGGGTCGTCGAGGGCCCCTACACGCTGCCCTCGCTGAACCTGCTGGTGGCGGGGGACCCGCCGAAGAAGCGCAGCGCCGCCAACACGGTCATGGCCGACGCCATCAGCGAGGTGCTCACCCAGTTCAAGGTCGACGCGGCCGTCACCGGCTGCACCCGCGGGCCGACCGTCACCCGGTACGAGGTCGAGCTGGGCCCGGGCGTGAAGGTGGAGAAGATCACCGCGCTGCAGAAGAACATCGCCTACGCGGTGGCCACCGAGAGCGTGCGCATGCTGGCCCCGATCCCCGGCAAATCCGCCGTCGGCATCGAGGTGCCCAACACCGACCGGGAGATGGTGCGGCTGGCCGACGTGCTCACCGCGCCGTCGACCCGCCGCGACCACCACCCGCTGGTGATCGGGCTTGGCAAGGACATCGAGGGCGACTTCATCTCGGCCAACCTGGCCAAGATGCCGCACCTGCTGGTCGCCGGCTCCACCGGTTCGGGTAAGTCGAGCTTCGTCAACTCCATGCTGGTCTCCTTGCTGACCCGGGCCACGCCCGAGGAGGTCAGGATGATCCTGATCGACCCGAAGATGGTGGAGCTGACCCCGTACGAGGGGATTCCGCACCTGATCACCCCGATCATCACGCAGCCGAAGAAGGCCGCGGCCGCCCTGGCCTGGCTGGTCGAGGAGATGGAGCAGCGCTACCAGGACATGCAGGCTTCCCGGGTGCGCCACATCGACGACTTCAACGCAAAGGTGCGGTCGGGGGCCATCACCGCGCCGCTGGGCAGCCAGCGCGAATACCGGCCCTACCCGTACGTCGTCGCGATCGTCGACGAGCTGGCCGACCTGATGATGACCGCGCCCCGCGACGTCGAGGACGCCATCGTGCGGATCACCCAGAAGGCCCGGGCGGCGGGCATCCACCTGGTGCTGGCCACCCAGCGCCCGTCGGTCGACGTGGTCACCGGCCTGATCAAGACCAACGTGCCGTCGCGGCTCGCGTTCGCGACGTCGTCGCTCACCGACAGCCGGGTGATCCTGGACCAGGCCGGCGCCGAGAAGCTGATCGGCATGGGCGACGGCCTGTTCCTGCCGATGGGCGCGAGCAAGCCGCTGCGCCTGCAGGGCGCCTACATCACCGACGAGGAGATCCACGCCGTCGTCACGGCCTGCAAGGACCAGGCCGAGCCCGAATACACCGAGGGCGTCACGACGGCCAAGCCCACCGGCGAGCGCACCGACGTCGACCCGGACATCGGCGACGACATGGACGTGTTCTTGCAGGCGGTCGAGCTCGTGGTGTCCAGCCAGTTCGGCTCCACCTCGATGCTGCAGCGCAAGCTGCGGGTCGGCTTCGCCAAGGCCGGCCGGCTGATGGACCTGATGGAGACGCGCGGCATCGTCGGGCCCAGCGAGGGATCCAAGGCGCGCGACGTGCTGGTCAAGCCCGACGAGCTGGCCGGAACGCTGGCGCTGATCCGGGGCGGCGCCGACGCCGACGGCGGCGACCCCGACGACTAGCCCCCGGCGCCGAACGTGCACCCACGGCGAGATTTCGGCCGATTTCCCGCCTCATGTCACGCTCGGCGAGTCAGAGCACCAGCAGCATGCGGGAGTTGCCCAGGATGTTGGGCTTGACGTAACTCAGGTCGAGGAACTCGGCGACACCGATGTCGTAGGAGCGGCACATCTCCTCGAACACCTCCGCGGTCACCGGCGTGCCCTCGATCTCGGTGAACCCGTGCTTGCCGAAGAACTCCGTCTCGAACGTGAGCACGAACAGCCGCTTGAGCTGCAGCTCGCGCGCGACCTCAAGCAGCCGGTCGACGATCGCGTGGCCGATGCCGTGGCCTGTCATCGCCGGGTCGACCGCGACGGTGCGGATCTCGCCCAGGTCGGACCACATCACGTGCAGCGCACCGCAGCCGACCACGGCGCCCTCGCGTTCGGCCACCCAGAATTCCTGGACGGCCTCGTACAGCGTCACCAGGTTCTTCTCGAGCAGGATCCTGCCGGCGTAGGTGTCGACGAGCTGCTTGATGGCGGGGACGTCGGAGGTTCGCGCGCGTCGCACCAGGCAGTCCTGCGAACTATCGGTCACGGCTAACAGTATCGGCATCGGGGACGGCTGCGCTGGTCAACAGTTATTCTGTTGCGGTGTCGGGGCAGCCGCAAACGGGTCCGTTGACCGGACCGCCGGGCCGCGTCCACATCGCAAACCTCGCCAACACGCTGACGTTGCTGCGGCTGGTGTTGGTCCCGATCTTCCTGCTCGCGCTGTTCGCCAAGGACGGTCACGAGTTCGCCTTTCGGATCGTGGCTTTCGTGATCTTCGCGATCGCCTGCATCACCGATCGGTTGGATGGCCTGCTGGCCCGCAATTACGGCATGGCAACGGAATTCGGGGCCTTCGTCGATCCGATCGCGGACAAGACGCTGGTCGGCTCGGCGCTGATCGGCCTGTCGATGCTGGGTGACCTGCCCTGGTGGGTCACCGTGGTGATCCTGGCCCGCGAGTTCGGGGTGACCGTGCTGCGGCTGGCCGTGATCCGCCGCGGGGTCATCCCGGCCAGCTGGGGCGGCAAGGTCAAGACCGTGGTGCAGGTGGTGGCGATCGGCCTGTTCATCCTGCCGCTGTCGGGGCCGCTGCGGGTGGCGGCGGCGGTGGTGATGGGGGTGGCGATCGTGCTCACGATCGTCACCGGCATCGACTACGTGGTGTCGACCGTGCGGGAAGTGCGCCGGACATCCGACTGATTCTGCGGTCGCCGAACGGGAACCAACGCCCCGCCGCCCGCGTTTCACCTTTTGAGCGCCTGCAGTCGCGGCCTATTCGCGCCGAGCGGGCTGACTGGACGAAGGAGGGCAGGAATGCCGCCATTAGTGCGCGAGGTCATCGGCGACGTGCTGCGTGAGGCCCGCATGACGCAGGGCCGGACGCTGCGCGAGGTCTCCGATTCGGCGCGAGTGAGCCTTGGGTATTTGTCCGAGGTGGAGCGTGGCCGCAAGGAGCCGTCCAGCGAGCTGCTCAACGCGATCTGCGAGGCGTTGCAGGTCCCGCTGTCGTCGGTGCTGACCGACGCCGGCGAGCGGATGGCCGGCCAGGAACGGGCCCGCGAACGCGTGGCCCACGGGGCGCCCGCCGACGGGCTGCGCGGCCCCAGCATCGACGCCGACACCAAGGTCGTCATCCCGCCGGTGGCATCCCTGGCGATCGCCTGAGCCGCACCGTCGGCAACGATGGACCGCTAGGGGTAGGGCGATCGGCGCCGACCCACTAAATTGAGCGACAAGCGTCGGCCCATCCCGGGACCATCCGGCCTATACGAAGCGAAGGTGGAGCTCACTCATGGCCAATCCGTTCGTCAAAGCGTGGAAGTACCTCATGGCGCTGTTCAACGCGAAGATCGACGAGCACGCCGACCCCAAGGTGCAGATCCAGCAGGCGATCGAGGAGGCGCAGCGCACGCACCAGGCGCTGACCCAGCAGGCCGCCCAGGTGATCGGCAACCAGCGCCAACTCGAGATGCGGCTGAACCGGCAACTCGCCGACATCGAAAAGCTGCAGGTCAACGTCCGCCAGGCGCTGACGCTGGCCGACCAGGCCACCGCCGCCGGAGACGCCGCCAAGGCCGCCGAGTACAACAACGCCGCCGAGGCGTTCGCGGCCCAGCTGGTGACCGCCGAGCAAAGCGTCGAGGACCTCAAGACCCTGCACGACCAGGCGCTGAGCGCGGCCGCCCAGGCCAAGAAGGCGGTCGAGCAGAACGCGATGGTGCTGCAGCAGAAGATCGCCGAGCGCACCAAGCTGCTCAGCCAGCTCGAGCAGGCGAAGATGCAGGAACAGGTCAGCGCCTCGCTGCGCTCGATGAGCGAGATCGCCGCGCCCGGCAACGTGCCCAGCCTCGACGAGGTGCGCGACAAGATCGAACGCCGCTACGCCAACGCGATCGGATCGGCCGAGCTCGCGCAGAGCTCCGTGCAGGGCCGCATGCTCGAGGTCGAGCAGGCCGGCGTGCAGATGGCCGGTCACTCCCGGCTGGAGCAGATCCGCGCCTCGATGCGCGGCGAAGCGTTGCCGACCGGTGGGACGCCTGCCCCCGGGGCCACCCCGCAGGCGGCGCCCGCGCCCGCGGAGACGACCGGGAGCGCGGCCACCGAGAAGCCCTTTGGCCAGTAGCCCGGGTGTCGGGGCGGTGAGCGAGACACGGGGCGGGCTCTGGCGCACGGTGCTGGGGCGGGGATTGGCCACCGCCGCCGACCTCTCCGACCTGGTGGCCCAAAAGCTCAGCGCCGCAGCGGATCCCCGCGCTCGGCTGTTGCGGCGGCGGCGCCGCGCGCTGCGGTGGGGCCTGATCTTCGCCGTCGGCTGTGTGTTCTGGGCGGTGGTGACGATGCTGCTCGCGGCGTGGGGCTGGTTCGCGCTGCTCTTGGAGATCACCGGCGCTGTCGCGGTCATCATGGCCGTCCCGGCGACGCTGCTGTTGCTGCGCTACCGGTGGCTGCGTTCCGAGCCGCTGCCCACACCCCGCCCGGCGAACGTGCGACGGCTGCCGCCGCCCGGCTCGGCGGCGCGGCCCGCGATGTACGCGCTGGGCGCCTCCGAGCGCGGATTCCTGTCGCTGCTGAACGTGATCGAGCGGGGATCGATGCTGCCGACCGCCGAAATACGCGACCTGTCCGCGGCGGCCAGCAAGAGTTCGGCGGCCATGGCGGCCACCGCCGCGGAGGTGGTGTCGATGGAGCGGGCGGCCGAGTCCAGCGAATCATCGCGAACGTATCTGGTGCCCACCATCAACGCGTTCACCGCGCAGCTCAGCGCCGGCGTTCGCCAGTACAACGAAATGGTCACCGCCGCAGCGCAATTGGTGTCCTCCGCCAACGGCGACCAGTTGGCGGCCTCGCAGCGCTACCGCGCCGAGCTGACCGGGGCCACCGACCGCCTGGTCGGCTGGGCGCAGGCGTTCGACGAACTCGGCGGTCTGCGCGGAGCGAGCTAGAACGTCGCCTTCAACGACGGCACCACCATCGCCGCCAGGCCGCGAAGGGTGGCCTTGACCATGTCGAAAAAGTCAAAGTAATCGCGCCACAACGTGATTCGTCCGTCGTGGACCTCGAACACGCCGCACACCCAGAACTGAAGCCGCAGCGGGCCGAAGATCAGGGCGTCGGTGCGCTCGGTGAGCACCGCGCCGCCGTCCGCGGCGATCCGGTGGATCTTCACCTCGAAGGCGGCGCGGCCGTCCATCTGGCGAAACAGCTTCATGGCCCTGGCGCGGCCACGAATCGTCGGCAGCCCGACATTTTCGTAGACGAGGTCGTCGTCCAGTGCCGCGTCGGCGGCGTCGTAATCGGCGTCCTGCAGGGCGTTCAGGAAGGTCTCGACCGTGCGGGTGTTCGCAACGGCTGTCCCGGTCGGCTCGGTCATGATCGCCAGCGTAGGCGAGCGTTGCGGCCGCGCGCTGTGGCAGGGTAAGGCCGATGCGTGTCGCCGTGGTCGCCGGGCCGGATCCCGGGCACTCGTTTCCCGCGATTGCGCTGTGCCGACGCTTCGCCCGGGCCGGTGACGAGCCCACGCTGTTCACCGGCGCCGAGTGGCTCGACACCGCCCGCGCCGCAGGCATCGGCGCCGCGCCGCTGGACGGGCTGGCGGCCACCGACGACGACGTCGACGCCGGCGCGCGGATCCATCGGCGCGCGGCGCGGATGGCCGTCCTGAACGTGCCGGCGCTGCGCGAGCTGTCGCCCGACCTGGTGGTCTCCGACGTCATCACCGCCGGCGGCGGCATGGCCGCCGAGCTGTTGGGCATCCCGTGGATCGAGCTGGACCCGCACCCGCTGTATTTGCCGTCGAAGGGGTTGCCGCCGATCGGCAGCGGGCTGGCGCCGGGCACGGGTATCCGCGGCCGGCTCCGCGATGCGACGATGCGGGCGCTCACCGCGCGGTCGTGGCGCGCGGGCCTGCGGCAACGCGCGGCCGTGCGGGTCGAGATCGGGCTGCCGGCCCACGACCCCGGCCCGCTGCGGCGGCTGATCGCCACCCTGCCCGCCCTCGAGGTGCCGCGGCCGGACTGGCCGTCCGAGGCCGTGGTGGTGGGCCCGCTGCACTTCGAACCGACCGATCGGGTGCTGGACATCCCGGCGGGTTCGGGGCCCGTGGTGGTGGTGGCGCCGTCGACCGCGTCGACCGGGACCGAGGGCATGGCCGAGGTCGCGCTGGCTCACCTGCGGCCCGGGGAGACGCTGCCCGCCGGATCGCGGCTGGTGGTCTCCCGGCTGGGCGGTACGGATCTGCAGGTGCCGCCGTGGGCGGTGGTCGGGCTGGGCAGCCAGGCCGAGTTGTTGACGCACGCCGACCTGGCCATCTGCGGCGGCGGGCACGGCATGGTGGCCAAGACGCTGCTGGCGGGGGTGCCGCTGGTGGTGGTGCCCGGCGGCGGCGACCAATGGGAGATCGCCAACCGGGTGGTCCGGCAGGGCAGCGGGCTGCTGGTGCGGCCGCTGACCGCCGGGGCGTTGGTGGCCGCGGTCAACGAGGTGCTGTCGTCGCCCCGATACCGCCAGGCGGCCCGGACCGCCGCCGCTAGCATCGCCGGCGTGGCCGATCCGGTGCGGGTGTGCCACGAGGCGCTCGCTCTGACGGGATGATGGCCAAGGTCGCGCAAAGGAGGGCAACGGCAATGAAATCGATCGCGGCCGGCGGCCTGCTTCTCGCCTTGATGTTCAGCTCGGGTGTCGCCCGCGCCGACAGCGGCGACGAGCAGCAGGCGTGCCAGTTGATGGACGATCCGGCGGCCGCCGAGCAGGGCTATGCGCCGGCCGAGTACGCCTTCATGCAGTTGCGCTCCCGGATGTCGGCGCAGCGCGCGCGGACCACCATGTCCGAGGCCGTTCAGGACTATTGCCCCAATCACCTCAACGACCTGCCGGCCAGCTGGCGCTGACGCGGCCGGTGTCCGATCCGCACCCGGTGGGTATCTTGCTGGCGTGCGGCTAACGGAATTCAACGAGCGGGTGGTCCTGCGATTCGGTGCGGCATACGGTTCTTCGGTCCTGGCCGACCACGTGCTGACCGGTTTCGGCGGCCGCACCGCCGCCCAGGCGATCGAGGACGGGGTCGAGCCCCGTGACGTGTGGCGGGCCCTGTGCGTGGACTTCGACGTGCCGCGCGACCAGTGGTGAGTGGGCAGCCCATTCGTAGGTCGGTTTTGGTGCTGCCGCAGTAGCCCCGCGAGGTGTACCGACAGGTCAACGCGAGGGCTCGCAGGGATGTCTCGGTGGGCGTGGTGCTCAGGTACCCCCGCGCGATGGGGGTAAACGACGCGGCGCCCGAGGCCGGTCCGGCGGCTGCGTCTCGAAGACGCAGTCGCCGCACACGGTTCCACCGGGCAGCCGATAGAAGAGGCAACAACTGCGGCGCCTGAAGGCCAGGCGCGGGCCGGTGACGACGCCCGATCCGGCCAGCACACCGGTGCTCAGCAGCGCACGGGTCGTTTCGGCGATCTGCAGGTCGAGGTCCGGTCGCGCCGCCAGGAGGGCCCGGGCGGCGCCGACCAGCGCCGACGCCAGGTTGCCCGCCAGCAGCGCGGGCGCCAGCTTGACCCGCAGGCCGGCGGCGAGCGGCTGCATGTGCTCGCGCACCACCGCCCGGTACAGGGTGTCCGGTGAGCGGGCGGGGAACCCGGCCGGCGCGGGCAGCCGCAATTGCGCCCCGTCGCCGGCGCGTTGCAGGTCGCCCAGGTCGGGGACGACGCCGTGGGCCAGCGCGCACGCGAGCACGGGCGACCACAGGCGGGTGGCGTGTCCGAGATGAACCAGCGAGGCGCCGATCCGCAGATCCGTCGTGCGATAGCGCCGGGCGGTGGCCTCGACCAAGTCGGCGAACCCGTCGGCGTAGGACCGCCGGACCGGGTGCCACCCGGCCGCGGTCCCGCCCACGGTCAACGCGAAAAACCCTTGATACGAGGCTATTTCGGCCAGCTCAGCGGAGATGTCCATCGATGCGCAACCAGACCCTTACGGGGAAATCCGCCCCAGTTGTCGTGAGGAAGCGCTGACGGCGAGTGTCTGGCTCTCGGGAGGGCATCCCGGTCACAGTGGCGGGACCGCACCGGATTCACACCGGTTTCCTCAGGCTCCATGGGCCCCGTCAGCGCGTTTCGGTAGCAAATGTTGCCACACGCGCGTGGCTTCGGCGTGTCCGCTTGAGTCGAACAGGTGTTCGGCTACTGTGGGGAACGTTCGGCGAGACAACTTGTCGGTGGCCTTCTCTAGTGTCACGGCCAACCGACCGATACCGGTCACCGAACACACCGAACCATAGGAGAGGCACCATGACGCAAGCCCCCGACCGCGAGAAGGCTCTCGAGCTGGCGATGGCCCAGATCGAAAAGAGCTACGGCAAAGGCTCGGTGATGCGTCTCGGCGACGAGATGCGTCAGCCGATCTCGGTCATCCCGACCGGATCCATCGCACTGGACGTGGCCCTGGGCATCGGCGGCCTGCCCCGCGGCCGGGTCGTGGAGATCTACGGCCCGGAATCCTCGGGTAAGACCACCGTCGCCCTGCACGCGGTGGCCAACGCCCAGGCCGCCGGTGGCGTCGCGGCGTTCATCGACGCCGAGCACGCCCTGGATCCGGACTACGCCAAGAAGCTCGGCGTCGACACCGATTCCCTGTTGGTCAGCCAGCCCGACACGGGGGAGCAGGCCCTCGAGATCGCCGACATGCTGATCCGCTCCGGCGCGCTGGACATCCTGGTCATCGACTCGGTGGCGGCCCTGGTGCCGCGCGCCGAACTCGAGGGCGAGATGGGTGACAGCCACGTCGGGCTGCAGGCCCGGCTGATGAGCCAGGCGCTGCGGAAAATGACTGGCGCGCTGAACAATTCGGGCACCACCGCCATCTTCATCAACCAGTTGCGCGAGAAGATCGGGGTGATGTTCGGCAGCCCCGAAACCACCACGGGTGGAAAGGCTTTGAAGTTCTACGCCTCGGTGCGCATGGACGTGCGCCGGATCGAGACCCTCAAGGACGGTACCAACGCGGTGGGCAACCGCACCCGGGTCAAGGTCGTCAAGAACAAGGTGTCACCGCCGTTCAAGCAGGCCGAGTTCGACATCCTCTACGGCAGGGGGATCAGCCGGGAGGGCTCGCTGATCGACATGGGGGTGGAGCAGGGCTTCATCCGCAAGTCGGGTTCCTGGTTCACCTACGAGGGTGAGCAGCTCGGCCAGGGCAAGGAGAATGCCCGCACCTTCTTGATGGAGAACGCCGACGTGGCCAACGAGATCGAGAAGAAGATCAAGGAAAAGCTTGGCATTGGTGCGGTTGTGACCGATGGCTTGTCCGATGACAGCGTCCTGCCCGCCCCCGTCGATTTCTGAGCCCTCTCGCGAGGAGCAGGCGCGGACCCTGTGCCTGCGCCTGCTCACCGTGAGGGCGCGCACCCGCGCCGAGCTGCACGGCCAACTCGCGAAGCGCGGCTATCCCGAGGACATCAGCGCCGCCGTGCTCGACCGACTCGCAACCGTCGGCTTGGTCGATGACGCCGGCTTCGCCGAACAGTGGGTGCGCTCGCGCCGGGCGAAGGCCGGCAAGAGCAAGCGCGCCCTGGCCGCCGAATTGCACACCAAGGGTGTCGACAAGGACGTGATCGCCTCGGCGCTGTCCGGAATCGACGCCGGCGCCGAACGGGACCGGGCCGAGGAGTTGGTGCGGGCCAAGTTGCGTCGCGAGACGCTGGACGGCGACGACGCGCGGGTGACCCGCCGGCTGGTCGGAATGCTGGCGCGCCGGGGCTACAGCCAGAACCTGGCGTGCGAGGTCGTCCTCGCCGAGCTGGCCGCCGAACGGGACCGCCGCCGGGTCTAGTTGCGGTTTCTCGGGTACCGCCGGGTCGCCGTACCATGGCCCCGTGACTTCGATGGTGGTGCAGGACGCCGCGGGCTCGCCCGACGGCGCCGGTGCGCGCACCTATCAGGTCCGCACCTACGGCTGCCAGATGAACGTCCACGATTCGGAGCGGCTGGCGGGCCTGCTGGAAACGGCCGGTTACCGGCGCGCCCCCGACGGCTCGGATTTTGGGGACGCCGACGTCGTGGTCTTCAACACCTGCGCCGTCCGCGAGAACGCCGACAACAAGCTGTACGGCAACCTCAGCCACCTGGCTCCGCGCAAGCGCGGCAACCCCGAGATGCAGATCGCGGTCGGGGGCTGCCTGGCCCAGAAGGACCGGGACGCGTTGCTGCGCAAGGCGCCCTGGGTCGACGTCGTCTTCGGCACGCACAACATCGGGTCGCTGCCCACGCTGCTCGAACGGGCCCGACACAACAAGACCGCCCAGGTGGAAATCGCCGAGTCGCTGCGGGAGTTTCCCTCCTCGCTGCCAAGCGCACGCGAATCGGCTTACGCCGCTTGGGTTTCCGTCTCGGTCGGATGCAACAACAGCTGCACCTTCTGCATCGTGCCCGCGCTGCGGGGCAAGGAGGTCGACCGCAGCCCGGCCGACATCCTGGCCGAGGTGAGAGCCCTGGTGGACGACGGCGTACTCGAAGTCACGCTGCTGGGTCAGAACGTCAACGCCTACGGGGTGTCCTTCGCCGACGCGGCGCTGCCCCGCGATCGCGGCGCCTTCGCGCGGCTGCTGCGGGCCTGCGGCGACATCGACGGGCTGGAACGCGTGCGGTTCACCTCCCCGCATCCGGCCGAGTTCACCGACGACGTCATCGAGGCCATGGCGCAGACGCCGAATGTCTGCCCCGCCCTGCACATGCCGCTGCAGTCCGGCTCCGACCGGGTGCTGCGCGCCATGCGGCGCTCGTACCGCGCCGAGCGCTACCTCGGCATCATCGACCGCGTCCGCGCGGCCATGCCGCACGCCGCCATCACCACCGACCTGATCGTCGGGTTCCCCGGCGAGACCGAAGAGGACTTCGCCGCCACGCTGGACGTGGTGCGGCAGGCCCGGTTCGCGGCCGCGTTCACCTTCCAGTACTCCAAGCGGCCCGGCACCCTGGCCGCCGAACTCGACGGGCAACTCCCGAAAGCCGTTGTGCAGGAACGCTACGAGCGGCTGGTCGAGCTGCAGGAGCAGATCTCGCTGGAGGGCAATCGCGCGCTGATCGGCCAGACGGTGGAGTTGCTGGTCGCCGCCGGGGAGGGGCGCAAGGACACCCGCACGGCGCGGATGACCGGCCGCGCCCGCGACGGCCGCCTGGTGCACTTCGGCTTGGACAGCTCCGGGGCCGACCGGGTGCGTCCCGGGGACGTCGTCACCGCGGTCCTCACCCAGGCCGCGCCGCACCACCTCATCGCCGACGGCGGCATCCTCAGCCATCGCCGAACCCGCGCGGGCGACGCGCACGCCGCCGGGGAGCGCCCGGGCGGCGTCGGCCTCGGCATGCCCGCCGTCGGACCGCCCCCCGACCCCACAGGACCCCTTGGATGTGCCCGATGATGGAAGAACACCCCGACTTCGACGCCCTACGGACCGAAATCGAGGCCGCCGAACGCCGGGTGGCGCGTGGATTCGACCCGGGCCCACGCGGCTTCGTCGTGGCGATCCTGGTTTTCGTGCTTCTGGGATCGTTCATCCTGCCGCACACCGGCGCGGTGCGGGGCTGGGACGTGTTGTTCAGCAGCCACGGCGCCGGCGCGGCGGCGGTGGCGCTGCCCTCGCGGGTGTTCGCCTGGCTGGCGCTGGTGTTCGGCGTCGGGTTCTCCATGCTGGCTTTGGTGACGCGGCGCTGGGCGCTGGCCTGGATCGCGCTGGCGGGTTCGGCGCTCGCCGGGGCGGCCGGGTTGTTGGCCATCTGGTCGCGCCAGACCGTCGCCGCGGGGCACCCGGGCCCCGGGGTGGGGTTGATCGCGGCGTGGATCGTCGTCCTGACGCTGACCTACCAGTGGGCGCGGGTCGTATGGTCGCGAACGATCGTGCAGCTCGCGGCCGAGGAGCAGCGGCGCCGGGTCGCGGCGCAGCAGCAGTCGAAGACGCTGCTGGAGAGCCTCAACGACGAGCCCGACAGCCCGGACCGGGCGCCCCGGGATCCCGACGCCTAGGGCTTACGCGTCAACGCCTCGGCGGCCGCCTGTGCCCACTGCCGCCACTGCTCGGCGTTGGCCCTGGCCTCCTCGGCCTCTTTCGTGCGGCCCGCCGCGGCGGCCTTCTCCGCCTGCTGCTCGTATTGCTCGGCGCGGACGCGGAACTGCTCGGCGCGGGCCTGCGCCTGGGGATCCGACCAATCGGCCTCGCCCGCGTCACGCACCCTCTTCTCGACGGCACGCAGCCGGCGCTCCAGTTCGGCGGACCGCTCCCGCGGCACCTTGCCGATGGCGTCCCACTTCTCGGCGATCGAGCGCAGCGCCGCCCGGGCCGCGTCGTGGTTGCCGGTGTCGATCTTCTCCGCCTCGGCCAGCAGCGCCTCCTTGGCCGTGGCATTGGCCCGCAGTTCGGCGTCCTTCTCGGCCGTCGCCGCGTTGCGCGCCGTGAAGAACACGTCCTGGGCGGCCTTGAACCTCCGCCACAGCGCGTCGTCGACGTCCCGGGCGGCCCGCCCCGCCGCCTTCCACTCGGTGAGCAGCTTGCGGAATTCGGCGCTGGTGGCGGTCCAGTCCGTCGAATCGGACAACGCCTCCGCGCGTTCGCAGAGTCGCTCCTTGGCCTGCCGGACGCCCATGCGTTCGCGGTCCAGCTCGGCGAAGTGGGACCCCCGCCGCCGGTTGAACGCCTCGCGGGCCGCCGAATAGCGCTTCCACAGCGCGTCGTCGACCTTGCGGTCCAGGCCGCTGATGGTCTTCCACTCGTCGAGGATGGCCCGCAGCCGGTCACCGGCGGCCTTCCACTGCGTCGAGTTCGCGGCCAGCTCCTCGGCCTCGGCGGCCAGCGCCTCCTTGCGCGCGGTCTGGGCGGCGCGATGCTCGTCGCGCCGGGAGCGCTCCTCGGCGACGGCGGTCTCGACCTGGTCGATGAGGCTGGCCAACCGGCCGGCGAGCGCGTCGACGTCGCCGAGCACGGCAGCCGTCGGCAACGTTTCGGCCAGCTCCGAGGCGTGGGCCTTGATCTTGCGGGCGTCCCCGGTTCCCGCCGCGAGCCGCTCCTCCATGAGCGTGACCTCGGTGCTCAGGTCGTCGAAGCGGCGACCGAAGTGGGCGAAGGCGGCTTCGCGGTCCCCGGCCTGCCACGAGCCGACGATGCGCTCGCCGGCCGCGGTGATCAGCCAGACCGTGCCGTCATCATCGACGCGCCCGAACTGATGCGGGTTGCTGCGTGGCGGCGCCGGAATCGGGTGGACGACGGGCCGCGGCGCCGCGCTCGCCGGCCGTGGCCCGGGACGCGGTCCCGGGCGTGGCACCGGGCGTGAAACCGGTTGGGGCACGGGCCCGACCGGGTCCGGTCCCTGGGGTTCGTCAGCCGTCATGCGCTCGTCACCTACCCTTCGCGCGGTCGGAACTCCGCGCACCTGCCGCGCGTAGCGGCACCGTCTGCATCACCTGCGGGGCGGCGCTCGTGGCCTTCCCAACAGCTGCTTAACAGTATTCAAGCAGCTTGTCGGCGCGTCCGCCGCCACCTCAGATCTTGCCGTTCGAGATGCATCGGCGCAGGCGCATCAGGTATCACAGTTGTCCGTAACCCCGACTCGGACGGAGAAACCATGGACAAGGCGGACATCGCCGCTTTGCTCGCGCTGGCGTCCGCGCTCTGCGTCGCGATCGGCGACGTGCTGCAGCAGCGGGCGACCCACCGGATCGCCGACCCGTCGATCGGGCAGCTCCAACTCGTCCGCAAGCTGCTCGGCAACAGGCGGTGGCGGTGGGGCGCCGTGCTGCTCGTGGTCAGCATCGTGTTGCAGGCGGCCGCCCTTGACCAGGGGTCGGTGTTGCTGGTGCAGGCGTTGCTCGTCCTCTCGCTGCTGTTCGCGTTGCCCATCAGCGCCCGGCTCGCCGACCGCGCCGTAACGGCCCGGGAGTGGGCCTGGGCCGTGGTGCTGACCGCCGCGGTGACCGTGATCGTCACGGTCGGCAACCCGCGGGCGGGCCACTCGACCGCGCCGCTGCGGACGTGGGCCATCGTGGCGGGGGTGCTGGCCCCGCTGCTCCTCGGGTGCGTGGTGGCCGCGCGCGTCTGGGGCGGTGCCCTGGCCGCCGCGCTGCTCGCCTTCGTCTCCGGTTCCCTCTGGGCCGTCTTCGCGGTGCTGGCCAAGGGAGTGGTGCATCGGCTCGGCGACGGCGGGTGGGCGGTGGTCCGGACACCCGAGCTTTACGCGTGGCTGCTGATCGCGGTGGCGGGATTCGCCTGGGAGCAGTCGGCGTTTCGTGCCGGCGCCCTGACCGCCTCGATGCCGACGCTGGAGGTGTCCCAGCCGGTCGTGGCGGCGGCGCTGGGCGTCGCCGTCCTCGGCGAGACGCTCGACACCGGTCGCGGAGGAATGCTGGCGCTGGCGGCCGCGGCGCTGGTGATGGCGGCGGCCACCGTCGAACTCGCGCGCGGCGACGCCTCCGCGACGCAGGACAGGATTGCGGCCGGGTTGCCGAACGCCGCAGCGCAACCGGCTTAGCGACGCCGCGGTTAACCGGATCGACGCGTTGCCCACAGCGCATCCTTAGGTTAATGCCGTAAGAACAAAGGGTGATTCGTTGAGCGCGCCGCAGCGTGTGCGACGTCATACAGTTGTTGCTGAACTGATCGCAAATATTGCGTGTATTTGCCCGAGCCCCAGGGAAAGCTGGTCGGGGCAATCGTGAGATGAGGGGTCACTCATGTCGAAGGTTGACGTCGCGGCGTTGATTGCGTTGTGCGCGGCGCTGGCATCCGCGGTCGGCGACGTGATCCGTCAGCGCTCTGCGCAGGAGATCACGGACAAGCAGGTCGGCCACCTGGAGCTGTTCCGCATGTCGCTGAAGGACACCCGGTGGTGGCTGGGAGGCCTCGCGGCGATCATCAACTACAGCCTGCAGGCCGGGGCCCTGGCCTGGGGCTCTGTGGTGTTGGTGACCGCGCTGCAGGTGACGGCGTTGCTGTTCGCGTTGCCGATCTACGCGCGGCTGACGAAGCGCCGGGTCACCCGCTGGGAGTGGGTGTGGGCGGTGGTGCTCGCCGGGGCCCTGGCGGTGGTCATCATCGTCGGTGACCCGGCCTCCGGACATCAGCGCGCGTCGGTCGAGACGTGGGCCATCGTCGCCGCGGTGATGGTGCCGTTGCTGGTGGCGTGCGTGGTGGCCGCGCGGATCTGGTCGGGCAGCCCGTTCGCGGCCGCCCTGCTCGCGGTGGTCGCGGGTTCGGCGCTGGCGTTGTTCGCGGTGCTCACCAAAGGGATCGTCGAGGTCGGCGAGGACGGCCCGCTGGCCGTGCTGACCGCGCCCGAGTTCGTCCCGTGGCTGCTGTTGGCGCTGACCGGGATGATCTTCCAGCAGTCGGCGTTCCGCGCCGGTGCGCTGACGGCCTCCATGCCGACGATGACGGTGGCGAAGCCCGTGGTGGCCGGCCTGCTCGGCATCTTCGTGCTGGGCGAAACGCTGAACGCGGACGGGCCCAAGGCCTTCGTGCTGGTAGCGGCGATCGCCGTGGTGATCGTGGCGACCGTCGCCCTGGCCCGCGGGGAGGCGGCCACCATGGTCGCCGAGGTCGGCCGGGACGACGGGAGCATCACGCCGGACGCGTGGTCGTCCTCGGACGGCGAGGCCGACCCTTTTAACACCGGCCCCGTGGTCGTGGCCGCCGAGGCCTGAGCGCGCGCGTCGGCGAACCATTAGTTTGGTGGCGTGCTCAGCGGGATTGCCATCGTTCCCTCGGCGCCGCTGCTCGTGCCCGAGCTGGCCGGCGGGGCCGCCGCGGAGGTGACCGATCTGGTGGCCGCTGTGCTGGCGGCGGCCGCCCTTCTCCCCGCCCGCTGGATCGTCATCGGCACCGGGGCACGCGACGAAGCGTGGGGGCGGGATGCGGCCGGCACGTTCGCGGGTTTCGGTGTGGACGTCCGGGTCGGGCTTTCCCCGCGCGCCGACACCGCGGCGCCCGCCGACCTGCCGGTGGCCGCGCTGCTGGCCGGCTGGGTGCGCGGCCAGGCCCGCCCCGACGCGACCGCCGAGGCCCGCATCTACCGCACCGACCACGACGCTGAGGCCGCCCTGGCCGAGGGCCGGGCGTTGCGCGCCGAGGTCGACCGGTCAGCCGAGCCGATCGGCGTGCTGGTCGTGGCCGATGGCGCGAACACGTTGACCCCGAGCGCGCCCGGGGGATACGACCCGGCCAACGCCGACGCGCAGCTGGCCCTCGACGACGCGCTGGCGACCGGCGACGTCGCCGCCCTGGCGCGGCTGCCCCGGCAGATCCTGGGCCGCGTCGCCTTCCAGGTGCTGGCCGGGCTGGCCGAGCCGGGACCGCGGTCGGCCAAGGAGCTATACCGGGGGGCGCCCTACGGCGTGGGCTACTTCGCCGGCGCCTGGCAGGTCTGAAGTGACCGCCCGACCGCTGGCGATCATCGGCCCCACCGGAACCGGCAAGTCGCAGCTGGCGCTCGATCTCGCCGAACGGCTCGACGCCGCCGAGATCGTGAACGCCGACGCGATGCAGCTCTATCGCGGCATGGACATCGGCACGGCCAAGCTGCCCGTCGGGCAACGCCGCGGCATCCCGCATCACCAGCTCGACGTGCTGGACGTCAAAGTGACCTCGACGGTCGCCCGTTATCAGCGCGCCGCCGCGGCGGACGTCGAGGCGATCGCGGCCCGCGGCGCCGTTCCGATCATCGTGGGCGGCTCCATGCTTTACATCCAATCGCTGCTCGACGACTGGTCGTTCCCCGCGACCGATCCCGCGGTGCGGGCTCGCTGGGAGCAGCGGATGGCCGAGGTCGGTGTCGGCGGGCTGCACACCGAGCTGGCCCGCCGCGACCCCGCCGCCGCGGCGGCCATCCTGCCGACCGACGCCAGGCGCATCGTGCGGGCGCTCGAAGTCGTCGAGCTGACCGGTCGGCCCTTCGCCGCGTCCGCGCCACGCATCGGCACCCCGAGGTGGAACACTGCGATCATCGGATTGGATTGCGAGACAACGACGTTGGACGAGCGGCTGGCCCGCCGCACCGACGCCATGTTCGACCAGGGCCTCGTTGAGGAGGTCAGCGCGCTGCTCGGTGAGGGCCTGCGCGACGGGGTCACCGCGTCGCGCGCCCTGGGCTACGCGCAGGTGATCGAGGCGCTCGACGCCGGAGGCGGCACCGAGCGGCTGCGGGACGCGCGCGAACAGACCTACGTGGGCACTCGACGCTATGTCCGCCGGCAACGCTCCTGGTTCCGCCGCGACCACCGGGTTCACTGGCTGGACTCTGAAAAAGCGGGGGCGGACGGCGCCCGGCTCGTCGACGAAGCGCTGCAAGCGTGGGGCCACGTATCCTGAGCAGGTGATTCGCGCCGACGACGATGCTGCCGGCGCAGCCGGAGCTGAGGAGTGGCGCGCATGATGTTCGCGAAGGGCCACGGCACCGAGAACGATTTCGTGGTGCTCCCGGATGCGGAGGCCGCGCTCGACCTCGCCCCCGCCCGGGTGGCCGCCCTGTGCGACCGGCGTCGGGGACTGGGCGCCGACGGGGTGCTGCGGGTCACCACCGCCGCGGCGGCTCTGGCGGCCGGCGTGCTGGACCGCCTGCCCGACGGCGTGGCGTCGGCCGACTGGTACATGGACTACCGCAACGCCGACGGCTCCATCGCCCAGATGTGCGGCAACGGCATCCGGGTGTTCGCGCATTACCTGCGAGCCAGCGGCATGGAGTCCCGCGACGAATTCGTGATCGGGTCGCCGGCCGGCCCCCGGCCGATCACCGTGCACCACGCCGGCGCGACGCACGCCGACATCAGCGTCGACATGGGCAAGGCCAACACCCTCGGCCCGGGCAGCGCCCTCGTCGGTGGCCGACGGTTTTCCGGCCTGGCGGTCGACGTCGGCAATCCCCACCTGGCATGCGTGGATCCCGATCTGACCGCCGAGGAACTCGCCGGGCTGGACGTGGCGGCGCCGGTGAGCTTCGACCACGCCCAGTTCCCGGAGGGCGTGAACATCGAACTCGTCACGGCGCCGGCCGACGGCGCGGTCCGGATGCGGGTGCACGAGCGAGGCGTCGGCGAGACCCGCTCCTGCGGCACCGGCACGGTCGCGGCCACGGTGGCCGCGCTGGCCGCCGCCGGTGCGGACACCGGCACACTGAAGGTGCGGGTGCCCGGCGGCGACGTCGTCGTCACCATCACCGACGCCACCAGCTACCTGAGGGGACCGTCGGTTCTCGTGGCACAGGGGGAGATCAGCGGGGAATGGTGGGACGCGCAGCGACGTTAATTCAGGTGCACGACGCCGATCCGCCGTGCATCATTCTGTATTGCCTATGACACATCCTGAATTCTCCAAACCCGCTGTGCCGGAGCCAAGCACCGGCGAACTCGCCCTGGAAGAACGGTCGGCGCTGCGCCGCGTCGCCGGGCTGTCGACCGAACTCGCCGACGTATCCGAAGTCGAGTACCGCCAGCTCCGCCTGGAGCGCGTCGTGCTCGTCGGCGTGTGGACCGACGGCACCGCCGCCGACAGCGAGGCCAGCATGGCCGAGCTGGCCGCCCTGGCCGAGACCGCCGGTTCCCAGGTGCTCGAGGGGCTCATCCAGCGCCGCGACAAGCCCGACCCGTCCACCTACATCGGCTCTGGCAAGGCCCAGGAGCTGCGCGAGGTGGTGCTGGCGACCGGCGCTGACACCGTGATCTGCGACGGTGAGCTGTCCCCGGCGCAGCTCACCGCGCTGGAAAAGGCGGTCAAGGTGAAGGTCATCGACCGCACCGCGCTGATCCTGGACATCTTCGCCCAGCACGCCACCAGCCGGGAGGGCAAGGCGCAGGTGTCGCTGGCCCAGATGGAGTACATGCTGCCGCGGCTGCGCGGCTGGGGTGAATCGATGTCCCGGCAGGCCGGTGGCCGCGCCGGCGGCAGCGGGGGAGGCGTGGGCCTGCGCGGTCCCGGTGAGACCAAGATCGAGACCGACCGCCGCCGCATCCGTGAACGTATGGCGAAGCTGCGCCGCGAGATCAAGGACATGAAGCAGGTCCGCGACACCCAGCGCAGCCGCCGCCGGCAGAGCGACGTCCCGTCGGTCGCGATCGTCGGCTACACCAACGCCGGCAAGTCGAGCCTGCTCAACGCGCTGACCGGGGCCGGGGTGCTGGTGCAGGACGCGTTGTTCGCCACGCTGGAGCCCACCACCCGCCGTGCCGAGTTCACCGACGGTCGCCCGCTGGTGCTCACCGACACCGTCGGGTTCGTCCGGCACCTGCCCACCCAACTCGTCGAGGCGTTCCGCTCCACGCTGGAGGAGGTCGTCGACGCCGACCTGCTCGTGCACGTGGTCGACGGCTCCGACGCCAACCCGCTGGCCCAGATCAACGCGGTGCGCGAGGTGATCTCCGACGTCATCGCAGACCATCACGGCGACCCGCCGCCCGAGCTGCTGGTGGTGAACAAGGTCGACGCCGCGAGCGGCCTCACGCTGGCCGGACTCCGTCACGCCCTGCCCGGCGCCGTGTTCGTCTCGGCCAGGACCGGGGAAGGCATCGAGGCCCTGCGGTGCCGGATGGGCGAGCTGGCCGTCCCCGCCGACACGGCCGTGGATGTGGTGATTCCGTACCACCGCGGCGACCTGGTGGCCCGGCTGCACGCCGACGGGCGCGTGCAGCAGGAGGAGCACAGCCCCGACGGCACCCGGATCAAGGCCCGAGTCCCGGTGGCGTTGGCCGGGCGCCTGCAGGAGTTCTCGGCGGGCTGATCCGCCGGCGCGCCGTGGCCACCCCGCCGGCTGCCGACCAACCGTCTGGTTGGTATATGTTGGGCGACAGAGTTTCGAGTCGCCGGAGGTCATCCACATGGGCAGTGCCGTCAAATACCAGCGCACGCTTTTCGAGCCGGAGCACGACCTGTTCCGCGAGTCCTACCGCGCCTTCCTCGATCGCCACGTCGCGCCGCACCACGACGAATGGGAGAAGGCGAAGATCGTCGACCGCGGCGTGTGGCTCGAGGCCGGCAAGCAGGGCTTCCTCGGTATGGCTGTCCCCGAGGAATACGGCGGCGGAGGCAACCCCGACTTCCGGTACAACACGATCATCACCGAGGAGACCACCTTCGGTCGCTACAGCGGCATCGGCTTCGGGCTGCACAACGACATCGTGGCGCCCTACCTGCTGGCCTTGGCCACCGAGGAGCAGAAGCAGCGCTGGCTGCCGAAGTTCTGCACCGGGGAGCTCATCACCGCCATCGCGATGACCGAGCCGGGAACCGGCAGCGACCTGCAGGGCATCAAGACCCGCGCGGTCGCCCACGGTGACCACTACGTGCTCAACGGCGCAAAGACGTTCATCACCAACGGAATCAACTCCGACTTGGTGATCGTGGTCGCGCAGACCGATCCGGACAAAGGCGCGCAAGGCTTTTCGTTGCTCGTTGTCGAACGCGGCATGGAGGGCTTCGAGCGCGGCCGGCACCTGGACAAGATCGGGCTGGCCGCCCAGGACACCGCCGAGCTGTCCTTCACCGATGTCAAGGTTCCCGCCGAAAACCTGCTGGGGCAGGAGGGCATGGGGTTCATCTACCTGATGCAGAACCTGCCGCAGGAGCGGATCTCGATCGCCATCATGGCGGCCGCCGCGATGGAGCAGGTGCTCGAAGACACGCTGCAATACACCAAGGAGCGCAAGGCGTTTGGCAAGCCGATCGGCAGCTTCCAGAACAGCCGCTTCGTGCTCGCCGAGCTGGCGACCGAGGCCACCGTGGTGCGCATGATGGTCGACGAGTTCATCCGCCTGCACCTGGACAAGAAGCTGACGGCCGAACAGGCGGCCATGGCCAAGTGGTACTCCACCGAGAAGCAGGTGCACCTGATCGACCGTTGTCTGCAACTGCACGGCGGCTACGGCTACATGCGCGAATACCCCGTCGCCCGTGCCTATCTGGACGCGCGGGTGCAGACCATCTACGGCGGCACGACCGAGATCATGAAGGAGATCATCGGCCGCAGCCTCGGCGTCTAGATCCGACAACGGCGATCGCCAAAGGAACGGTCAATTCGCCCGCGGTCGGCAAACGCGGTCAATGCCCGCCTGGCCACCGTTTTTTCGGGTAGATCGCCGGCGAGTTAATGGCTTCACGTACCGTCGGCGCATGTGTTTCGGGGACGCCCGCGCAATGGTGCGCCGCGAAAAGCGCGGCAGGGGCGACGAGCCGGGCCGGCGCGCGCAGGCCCGCGCCCTATTGCGCAGGTGTGCGACCGGTTCGGGAGTCGGCACGATAAGTCCGACGTCACGCGGGCGATGGTGCGGTTCGTCGCGATTCGAGCGTGGCTCGGCATCATTTCGACATCGGCGTGGTATCCGTTTTTGTAATATGCGTGATTTGACTTCGTATTTCTCCTTGGCAGGAGCAAAGTTATGCGAGCCCGGCGATAATGCGGATCGGTGCGGGGCTGTTTCCGCGCGGTCGGAGTGCGGCCCCCTCGCCGGCTGTGCAGCCACGGGCATAGCCGCTGATAGGGCCGTAGCCGTCGGCTGGGAGGCTTGGTGAACGGGCAGAGAGGTCACATGCGCAGGCTGGTCGGGAGTGCGCTGGTCACCTTGACGGCCTTCGCGACCGCCGCCGCCTTGTTGGCGCCTTCCGCGGCGGCGTCTCCCATCGGCGACGCCGAGGCGGCCATGATGGCCGCCTGGGAAAAGGCCGGCGGCGACGGTTCACCGCTGGGCCCGCGGAAGGGCGACGTGTATCCCGCCGGAGACGGTTTCGAGCTGGACTTCGACGGCGGCAAGATGTTCTTCACGCCGGCGACCGGCGCCAAGTTCGTCTACGGGCCGATCCTGGACAAATACGAAATGCTGGGCGGCCCCGCCGGCAGCGATCTGGGCTTCCCCGCGATCAATGAGGTGCCCGGCCTCGCCGGTCCGGACAGCCGGGTGGCCACCTTCTCGGCCAGCGACAAGCCGGTGATCTTCTGGACGCCGGACCACGGCGCGTTCGTGGTGCGCGGCGCGATCAACGCCGCGTGGGACAAGCTGGGTAGCTCGGGTGGCGTGCTCGGCGTCCCGGTCGGCGACGAAACCTACAACGGCGAGGTGTCCGCCCAGAAATTCAGCGGCGGCCAGGTTTCGTGGAACAGGCAGACCAAGCAGTTCACCACCGAGCCAGCGGGTTTGGCCGACCAGTTGAAGGGTTTGCAGGTGGCGATCGACCCCACCGCGGCCATCAACATGGCATGGCGCGCCGCCGGTGGTCCGAACGGGCCGCTGGGGGTCAAGAAGGGCGCGCAGTATCCGATCGGTGGCGACGGGATCGTCCAGGACTTCGCCAACGGCAAGGTGTATTTCAGCCCCGCGACCGGCGCGAACGCCGTCGAGACCAACATCCTGTCCAAGTACGAATCGCTGGGCGGCCCGGCCGGTAGCGATCTCGGTTTCCCCACCGCCAACGAAGCTGACGGCGGGATCCCGTCCAGCCGCGTCGTCACCTTCTCCGGCGCCGACAAACCGGTGATCTTCTGGAGTTCGGAGCACGGCGCGTTCGTGGTGCGCGGCGCCATGAAGGCGGCGTGGGACAAGCTCCGGGGGCCGACGGGCAAGCTGGGTGCGCCCGTCGGCGACCAGTCGGTGGACGGCGACGTGGTCTCCCAGCAGTTCGTCGGCGGCAAGATCTCGTGGAACCGGGCGAAGAACACGTTCAGCACCGACCCGGCCAATCTCGCGCCGTTGCTGTCGGGCCTGCAGGTGTCGGGCCAGAATCAGCCGAGCAGCTCGGCGACGCCCGCGCACCCCAAGAAGTTCGCGTTGCAGTGGTGGTGGCTGCTGGCCGGCATCCCGGTGCTGGTGCTGATCGTCTTGGCCGGGCTGTTGGCCCTCGGTTGGCGCCGGCGGCGCGCCGCGCGTGCCGGTGCCGGCTACGAGCCGCACCGCGACCTCGACCTTGGTTACGAGCCGGTGGGCGACCAGCACTGGGGGCCCGACGACGTCGGCGCCGAACACTTCGACGGGCAGTCCGAGACGCCCGAAGCCGAGGCCGCCGGGCGGGTCAGCTGGCGGCGGCGCGGTGCGGACGAGGGTGGCTACGGGGACGAGGAGCAGGACCCCGACGCGGTGGACACCGACTCCTTCGCCGCGGTCTCACCGACGGCCCTGTCGGAGGCGGGCTATCCCGAAACGGAATCCGGCTATGCCCAACCCGAATACGCCGAATCCGAATACGGCGAAGCGGATTACGCCGAATCCGGTTATCCCGAAGCGGATTACGCCGAGGCCGAGTACGTCGAAGCCGAGTACGCCGAAGCCGAGTACACCGACGACGCGCACGAGTCCGCCCACCCGGAGGCCGCTCGCGGGGACGAGGGGTACGTGGATGCCGAGTACCTCGACGTCGCGGTGCCGCACACGCCGCCGGACGTCGAATACGAGGACGCCGCCCCCGAAGCCGCGGCTCCCGAGCCCGAGTATCCGGATGTGGCCGTGCCGCATGTTCCGGCGGATGTCGCCGAGGCCACTGGTGCCGACGCCGCCGCTGCGGACGACACCCCGCCGGAAGCTACCCCGCCGGAAACCGCCGCGCCGGAGGCCGCCGCCGCGGCCGTCGTCGCATCCGGGCAGCGGGGTGGACGGCACGCGGCCGCCGACGACGAGGACAGCGGCGCGGGGGCAGGCACGCCCGGGCGCCCGACCATCCACCTACCGTTGGACGACCCCTACCAGGTGCCCGACGGATACCCGATCAAGGCAAGCGCCCGCTTCGGGCTGTACTACACACCGGGCAGCGAGCTCTACCACGACACCCTCGCCGAAATCTGGCTGGCCAGCGAAGAAGTCGCGCAGGCCAACGGCTTCGTCAAGGCGGACTGACCCCGCCGGGCTAGACCTTGCGGATCACCGTGACGACCTTGCCCAGCACGGTCGCCTCGTTGCCGGGAATCGGGTCGAATGCCGGGTTGTGCGGCATCAGCCATACCTGACCGCCCGCGCGCTTGAACGTCTTCACGGTGGCTTCCCCGTCGAGCATGGCCGCGACGATGTCGCCGTTGTCGGCGACGTTCTGCTGGCGCACCACCACCCAGTCGCCGTCGCAGATCGCCGCCTCGATCATGGAATCGCCGACGACCTTGAGCAGGAACAGCGTGCCCTCGCCGACCAGCTCGCGCGGCAGCGGGAACACGTCCTCGACCGCCTCCTCGGCGAGGATCGGTCCACCGGCGGCGATGCGCCCGAGGACCGGCACGAAGGTCGGTTCCGGCAGGGCGTCGGAGCCGGCGACGTCGGTTGCCGGCGCCGCCACGTCGTCGTCGGCGCCGCGGACGTCGACCGCCCGCGGACGGTTCGGATCCCGACGCAGGTAACCCTTGCGCTCCAGGGTGCGCAGCTGATGGGCCACGGATGACGTCGACGTCAGGCCGACGGCGTCGCCGATCTCCCGGATGCTCGGCGGGTAGCCGCGGCTGGTGACCGACGCGCGAATGACGTTCAAGATGGTGCGCTGACGTTCGGTCAGCGATGAATCCACGGCGTGCAACCGGCCGCCCGTGCCGGCCGATGGGGTGTCGCTGCTGTCGCTCATGGCACTGAATGTAACCCCAGCGCGCCCAAGAATCAAACATGTGTTCGAGTAGCGTGTCGCCCATCCGCCCGTCGGCGAAAAGCCGCGCCGAAGTCGTGAATCACAAAGGTGTAACTCTTCGGCAGATCGGGTATTTCGATCGCATGTCAGCTCTAGCGGCCACTCACTTGTCGGTGGCGTGGTCTAGCGTTCGACTCGTGCGACACGCTTCGCTCACATGTTCGTATTTCGAACACACGAGCGATACAGTCGAACAGCTGAGCGAATCAAGTTGACCGGAGGAACGCAGATGACAACCATGCACACGCTGGCGCCGCGTACCAGCAGCCCTCGGCGTCCGGTCAACGGACCCGTCCCGGGGCTTCGTTACGGCCGCGACGGGCTGGCCCGGTCCCGCCGCCCCGGCCCCTCGAGGCCGGCGGGCGCGCCCACGCGCTACTACGGCACCGGCCTCGCGGTGTCCGCCGCGCCGCACCGCAAGCGCCCCGTCACGGTGACGACCACGATCTGGCTGGCCCTGGCCGCCGGCGCGATCACGCTGTGGCTGGGCTTGGTCGGCAACGTCGGTCAGGTGCTCAACGGTGACTCCGGCAGCTCGGCCGCGCACGTCCCGGACCGCCTGGCCGTCGTGCGCGTGGAGGCGGGGGAGTCGCTGCAAGACGTGGCTCGCCGGGTGGCGCCGGACGCGCCCGCCCGCCAGGTCGCCGACCGCATCCGCGAACTCAACGACATGAACTCGCCGAACCTGGTCGCGGGCCAGACCTTGATCGCCCCGATCGGCTGACGACCGCCCCGCTAACTGCCGAGCGGCGCCCACCAACCCTTCACTGAGCCATTACCCGCGCAGGTGAGCGCGCGGGTACGCTCGAAGTGCTGCGGTATCAGGTTGACGGCACGGCGAAGGAGCGGTCATGCATTGCCCGTTCTGCCGTCATCCCGATTCCCGGGTGATCGACTCGAGGGAAACCGATGAGGGGCAGGCCATTCGGCGCCGCCGATCATGCCCCGAATGCGGGCGCCGTTTCACCACGGTGGAGACCGCGGTGCTGGCCGTGGTCAAACGCAGCGGAGTCACCGAGCCCTTCAGCAGGGAGAAGGTCATCAGCGGTGTCCGCCGGGCCTGCCAGGGCCGCCAGGTGGACGACGACGCGCTGAACCTGCTGGCCCAGCAGGTCGAGGACACGGTGCGGGCCGCGGGCTCGCCGGAGGTGGCCAGCCATGAGGTCGGCCTGGCCATCCTCGGGCCGCTGCGCGACCTCGACGAGGTGGCGTACCTGCGGTTCGCGTCGGTGTATCGGTCCTTCGAATCCGCAGACGATTTCGAACGCGAGATCCAGGCCCTGCGCGAACACCGCCAGGTCACGACACCGAGCTGACGGCCTTCGTCGCCGGGCTAGTCTCGATTTCATGCCCCCCGACTTGCATCCCGATCTCGCGGCCCTGGCACCGCTGCTGGGCACCTGGGCCGGCCAGGGCGCGGGCGAGTACCCGACCATCGAGCCCTTCGACTATCTCGAAGAGGTCGTGTTCTCCCACGTCGGCAAGCCGTTTCTGGCGTACGCGCAAAAGACGAAGGCGTCGGCCGACGGCAAGCCGTTGCACGCCGAGACCGGCTACCTGCGCGTGCCGCGGCCCGGTCACGTCGAACTGGTGCTGGCCCACCCGAGCGGCATCACCGAGATCGAGGTGGGCACGTACGCGGTTTCCGGCGACGTGATCGAGATCGAGCTGTCCACCACCGACGTCGGACGTACCCCGACCGCCAAAGAGGTGACCGCCCTTGGCCGTTCCTTCCGCATCGACGGCGACGAACTGTCGTATTCGGTGCGGATGGGAGCGGTCGGGCAGCCCTTGCAGCACCACCTCGCCGCGGTGCTGCGCCGGCAGCGCTGAGCGCGTGCTCGGCCGTCAGTCGATGTGCCGCACACCGTCATTGACGACGCGCCCGGCCACTCCCACCCAGCCCTCGGCGTTCCACGTCGTCTCGACGATCGATCCCCGGCCCTGGGTGATGTGCAGGTCGCGGCTGAGGTAGTCGGTGATCCGCATCGCCGCCGAGCCGGTCGCCTCGTCCTCCGGCACGCCGAGGTTCGGGAAGAACCCCCGGGTGCGCAGGGTGCCGCTCTCCCGGTCGGTCCAGGCCCACAGGTAGTGCGCCGTGTCGTCGGGAAAATCTCCCGGATCGGCGGCGAGAAGCGCGGCGGCCGAATCGAATTCGTGCAGGGCCACCTCGGGCGCCCAGTCTGAGCGGGCGCTGACGCCGGTGAGGTCTCCGGCATAGCTCACCTGCACGAGACCGGCCGGCACCTGCAGGGTGTGAATCGGCGTGCCGCTCTCCCGCAGCCACCACGACGCGCCGACGGTGGGGTGCCCGGCGAACGCGAGCTGGACCCGGGGGGTGTAGATGGTGGCATGCGCGGTCGTCGAACCCGCGCCCGGAAGATCGACGAAAACCGTTTCGCTGTAGCCCAATTGAGTCGCCAGCCGTTGCCGGTCGGCGGGCCCGACGTGGGCGGCGTTCACCACCCCGAGCGGATTGCCGAAATTGCCGTCCGCATCGGTGAACACCCGCAACACCGTGACGTCGATCCCCATGCAGCGACTGTACGACCCCGGAGGCGGCCGCATCGACCAAGGTGGTTCAGGTGGCGCTGCGTTCGTCGGAGCCCATCGCGTTGAGCACGGCGACGCGGGTCGGCGCGGGGCCGCTGACGGCCTTCTCGCCGCCGCCGCTGCGCAGTAGCCCCCGCAGGGCGGCCTGATCGTATTCGGCGGGAGCGGTGGAATCGATGAAGCGTTCGACGACGTCGATGAAGCGGGCCGGGTCGTCGTGGAAGGGGAAGTGGCCGGAGCCCTCGAAGATTTCGAGGCGGGAGCCCGGCATCGCGGCGTGCGCCATCCACGCGTGCCGGACGGGCACCACCACATCCTTGGTGCCCCACACGATCTGCACCGGGATGGCTTCGGTCAGGTAGCAGCGATCGAGCATGGTGACGATCTGCCCGCGCCAGTCCACCACCGCGCGCAGGGTGCGACTGAAGGCCGCCGAGGCCGTGGGCTCCGGCAGGTCGTCGAGGATCCGCAGGACATTTGGCAGGTCGCGGCCCAGGCCGGTCGATCCGATCGCCAGGCCGGCTATCCGTCCCGCCAGCTGCACGGCCGGCAGCACGAGCGGGAGCCGCAGCAGGGCGAGGGCCTCGCTGCCCATCGGCAGCGACGCGAGCCGGAGCGCGACGTTGACGTCCTTGGTGACGCCGCCGGCGGCGACCAGGATGAGCCGGTCCACCAAATGCGGGAACTGGTAGGCGAATTGCATGGCCACGCCGCCGCCCAGTGAATGTCCGACGACCGTGACCCGCTCGATGTCGAGCACGCTGAGCAGGTCACGCATCCCGTTCGCGTAGGCGGCGACGGAGTAGTCGGCGCGCGGTTTGTCGGATCGCCCGTGGCCGAGCAGGTCCGGGGCGATGACCGTGAACCGCTGAGCGAGCTTGGCCTGCACGGTGTTCCAGGTGGTGGAGTTGTCCCCGATGCCGTGAACCAACAGGATCGCCGGGCCGTCACCGGCGATCCGGTAGGCCCGCTTGTAGCCGTGGATGGTGCGGAACTCCAGCCGGGGCGCCGCGACCTCACGCACCGGGCGGAGAGTGCTCTTGCGCTTCCGCTCGGTCATCTCGCCAACCTTCGGGTCGGGCCCAGGGCCGTGTGGAAAGGTCAGGCCTGGTCGTCGTCGCCGCGCTTCTTCTCCGCCTCCTGGGCGAGGAATCGCTCGAACTCGGCTCCAAGCTCGTCGCCGCTAGGCAGGTCCTCGTCGCGCGTTAGTAACGACCTGTTCTCCTGAGCGTCGATGAAGGCATCGTACTGGCGCTCGAGCGCGGTCACCACTTGAGCAACCTCCGCGCTCGCCTCGACCTGCTCGTCGATCTTGGTCCGGATCACCGCCGCCGCTTCGGTCAACGCCGTCAGCGGTAGCTCGAGCGACGCGATCTTGGCCACTTGCTCGAGCAACGCCTCGGCGGCGGCCGGGTAGTCGGTCTGCGTCAGGTAGTGCGGGACGTGCACGGTGTAGCCGACGACCTCGTGGCCGTGCTGGGCCATCCGGTATTCGAGCAGGTTGGACGCGCTGCCGGGAACCTGGATCTCGGAGATCCACGGGGTGAACTCGGCGATCAACTCGGGGTTGTTCGAGTGCGCGGTCATCGTGATCGGCCGGGTGTGGGGAACCGCCATCGGGACGGTGCCCAGGCCGATGGTCTGGCGCACGTTCAGGCGCTCGGCCAGCAGGCGCACGGCGGTGATGAAGCGCTCCCACTTCAGATCGGGTTCCATCCCGGCGAGCAGCAGAAACGGGGTGCCGATGGTGTCACGCAACGCGTACAAGCTCAGTTCCGGCTCGTCGTAGTTCGTGAAGTGATCGGTCTTGAACGTCATCAGCGGCCGCCGCGACCGGTAATCCAGCAATTCGTCGATGGCGAAGGACGCGACCAGCTCGGTGTCCAGCGCCGCCTTCAGATGCGACGAGGCCAGCCGGATCGCGTGACCGGCGTCCGAGAAACCCTCCAGCGCGTGCACCAGCACCGGGCCCCGGCCGTCCGACGTCGACAACTGCGGCGCAGGCAGCTCTAGCTCGTACATTCCGGCCTGTCCGGGCTGGTAGTGCTGCTCCTGCGGGTCCTGACTAGCCATCGGGATCGCCTCCTCTCGAGGGTCCATCCAGGGTGCCCTACCAGTGTCCCCCGAATCGGGGGGCACCAAAATCAAACGGCGGTGTGAAGTTCGCGTTTAATCCTTCAGCGAACACGCCGGTCGGCGGTGCCCCCGAGTCGGGTGGCCCCCGACGCGTCGGAATCTGCTCGGTGCGCTGGTGTCAGGCATGATGATTCCGATG
>NZ_LZJA01000005.1:0-4841 GCF_001666785.1 Mycobacterium sp. E3305
CGGGACCGCCTGGCTCAGGCGGCTGTCGCCGCGCGACCGCGAGGTGCTGCTGGCCTGCGCGGCCGGCGCCGGGCTGGGCGCGGTCTACGCCGTTCCGCTGGCGGGTGCGCTGTTCTCGGTGCGGATCCTGCTCAACACCTGGCAGCCGCGGGCGGTGGGCGCGGCGTTCATCTCCTCCAGCCTGGCGGTCGCCGTCGGTTCGGCCATCACCCGCGACGAACCGAACCTGCAGTGGCCGATCGGAGAGTCCACCTACCTGCTGACCGCGCACGGGCTGCTGCTGGCGCCGGTCGCGCTCGCGGTGGGGCTGGCGTTCAACCGGTTGATGGCGGCGGCCCGGCCGGCCAAGCCGATGCGGAACTGGGTGCTGGTCCCCGCGCTCGCGGCCGCCGGGCTGGTGATGGGCATCTGCTCGCACTGGTGGCCCGAACTGCCCGGCAACGGCCGAAGCATCCTGACGGTCAGCCTGGCCAGCGGCATGACGCTGTTGTCGGCGCTCGCGATCCTCGCGTTGAAACCCCTGCTGACCGCGCTGTTCCTGCGCGCCGGCGGGGCCGGCGGGATGCTGACGCCGTCACTGGCCACCGGCGCGGCCGCGGGGGCTGCGCTGGTGCTCGCGATCAACTGGGCGGTCGGGACGCACTTGCACGTGCCGGCGGTATCGCTGGCCGGCGCCGCCGGTGTGCTCGCGGTGACGCAGGGCTCACCGATCTGGGCGGCGATCTTCGTCTGGGAGCTCGCCCGCCCGCCGCTGTGGCTGTTTCTTCTGTTTCTGCTGACCGCGACCGGGGCGCACGGGCTGAAAGTCCTTGCCAACGGCCGCGGCCCGACGCATTCGGGCTAGAACCGCTGGAACTAGAGCGCCCGGACCGTCCCGGTCAGGTGCGGATAGCCCTTGGCGATGTTGCGCAGCGAGATGTCCCAGCCGTCATGGGTTTCGTCGATGTAGAGCCCCGCGGTGGCCGGCAGTACCAGCGGCTTGCCGAACCGCACGGAATACTTCACCGCGTCCGGCAGCCGCGCTTCGACGTTAGCCAATACTGCTGCGGCGCTGAACATTCCGTGCGCAATGACGGTGGGGAAGCCGAACAGCTTGGCCGCGATCGGGTTGGTGTGGATCGGGTTGTGGTCGCCACTGACCGCGGCATAGCGCCGGATCAGGCTGGGGCTGACGCGCACGACGGTGCTGGGCGGCGGCAGCTTGGGCTGTTTCTGCGGCGCCGGCTTGGGCTCGTCGGACAGGCTGGTGCGCTGCTGGTGCAGGAAGGTCGTCACCTGATGCCACGCGGTGTCGTTGCCGACGTTCACGTCGGTCACCAGGTCGACCAGCAGGCCCTTGCGGTGCTCGCGCAGGTTCTCCGCGTGCACCTGCACACCGACGGTGTCGGTGACCGCGATCGGCCGGTACTGCGTGATGTGGTTCTCCATGTGCACCGAACCCATTGCGGCGAAAGGAAAGTCGAACCCGGTCACCAGCGACATCATCGTGGGGAACGTCAACGCGAACGGATAGGTCAGCGGCACGTCGTTGCCGTAGCGCAGGCCGGTGACCGCCGCGTACTCGGCCACGTTCGCCTGGTCGATGGGCAATTCCTCGATGGTCACCGTGCGCGTGGGCAGCTGATTGCCACGGGACACCAGCGGCAGCGCACCGGCCGCCGCGCGCAGCATGTTCTTCAGGCCGCTTGGCTGATTCATCGCGATCTCCTCAGGCCTATGCGCCCAGCATGGCCTGGCCGCAGACGCGGATGACGTTGCCCGTCACCGCATTCGAGGCCGGACTGGCGAAGTAGGCGATGGCCTCGGCGACGTCGACGGGCTGGCCACCCTGCAGCAGCGAATTCATCCGCCGGCCTACCTCGCGGGTGGCCAGCGGGATGGCGGCCGTCATCTGGGTCTCGATGAAACCCGGCGCGACGGCGTTGATCGTGATGCCCTTGGCGTACAGCTCCGGCGCCAGCGCCTGGGTGAGACCGATCATCCCGGCCTTGGTGGTGGCGTAGTTGGTCTGCCCGCGGTTGCCGGCGATGCCGGCCATCGAGGACAGCCCGACGATCCGGCCCCCTTCGCCGATGGTGCCGTTGCCCACCAGTCCTTCGGTAATCCGAAGCGGCGCAAGGAGATTGACGGCCAGCACCGCGTCCCAGCGGGCGTCGTCCATGTTGGCAAGCAACTTGTCGCGGGTGATGCCCGCGTTGTTGACCAGCACGTCGGCGTGCCCGTCGTGGTGCTCTTGCAGGTGCTCGGTGATCTTGTCCACGGCGTCGTCCGCGGTGACGTCGAGCCACAGCGCGGTGCCCCCGACCCGGCTGGCCGTCTCGGCCAGCGCCTCGGCGGCCGATTCGACGTCGATGGCGACGACGCGGGCGCCGTCGCGGGCGAACACCTCCGCGATCGTCGCGCCGATCCCGCGGGCCGCGCCGGTCACGATGGCCACCTTGCCGTCCAGCGGCCGCTCCCAGTCGGCCGGCGGGGTGGAGTCGGCCTCGCCGACGTAGAACACCTGGCCGTCGACGTAGGCCGACTTGGCCGACAGGATGAACCGCATGGTCGATTCCAGGCCCGTCGCAGCCGGTTTGGCGTCGGGCGACACATACACCAGCGCCACCGTGGTGCCGTTGCGCAGCTCCTTGCCCAGCGAGCGCGTGAACCCCTCCAACGCGCGCTGCGCGATCCGCTCGTGCGGGCTGGCGGCGGCGTCGGGCGTGGTGCCGACCACCGCGACCCGCGCGGAGTGGCCCAGGTTGCGCAGCAGCGGCGTGAAGAACTCGTACAGCCCCCGAAGGCCCTCCGGCGTGGTGATCCCGGTGGCGTCGAACACCAGGCCGCCGAACTGGTCGGCCCAGCGTCCGCCGAGATTGTTGCCGACCAGGTCGTAGTCCTTGTCCAGGGCGGCGCGCAGCGGCTCGACGATCCGCCCCTCACCGCCGATCAGCAGCGCGCCGGCCAGGGGCGGATCACCGGGCCGGTAGCGGCGCAGCGTCTCGGGCTGCGGAACCCCGAGCTGCTTGGCGAGAAACGATCCAGGACCGGAATTGACAACCTGAGAGAACAGATCGGACGAGACCTTGGGAGCCACCGGAGCTACCTTCCATGAGCGTGCGAAGTCGGGGTGTGCCTACAGCACAACCGTATCGGGGACGAACTTACTTCAGAGTAAGAACAGTGGGTAGTATGGCCCCAGACGGGCATACCAAAACCGACAGACGGCAGATACACGGAGAAGACAGTGGCCCCTGCAAGTTCCGAGGCAAGCAACCAGCGCATTTCGCAGCGGCGACCCGTCGCCGTGCTGGGCGGCAACCGCATCCCGTTCGCCCGGTCCGACGGCGCGTATGCCGAGGCGTCCAACCAGGACATGTTCACCGCCGCCCTGGGCGGGCTGGTGGACCGCTTCGGCCTGGCCGGCGAGCGGCTGGGCGTGGTGGTCGGCGGCGCCGTGCTCAAGCACAGCCGTGACTTCAACCTCACCCGCGAGTGCGTGCTGGGCTCCGAGCTGTCGTCGTACACGCCGGCGTTCGACCTGCAGCAGGCGTGCGGGACCGGGCTGCAGGCGGCCATCGCCGCGGCCGACGGCATCGCGTCCGGCCGTTACGACGTCGCCGCCGCCGGCGGGGTGGACACCACCTCGGACCCGCCGATCGCCCTGGGTGACAACCTGCGCCGCACGCTGCTCAAGTTGCGCCGGTCCAAGTCCAACGTCCAGCGGCTGAGGCTGGTGGGCACGCTGCCCGCCAACCTGGGCATCCAGATCCCTGTCAACAGCGAGCCGCGCACCGGGCTGTCCATGGGCGAGCACCAGGCGATCACCGCCAAGCAGATGGGCATCAAGCGCGTCGACCAGGACGAGCTGGCCGCGGCCAGCCACCGCAACATGGCCGCCGCCTACGATCGCGGCTTTTTCGACGACCTCGTCACCCCGTTCCTCGGGCTGTACCGCGACGACAACCTGCGTCCGGACTCGTCGGCGGAGAAGCTGGCGAAGCTCAAGCCGGTGTTCGGCGTGAAGTCAGGCGACGCGACGATGACGGCCGGCAACTCCACCCCGCTGACCGACGGTGCCTCGGTCGCGCTGCTGGCCTCCGAGGAGTGGGCGGCCGCCCACTCGCTGACGCCGCTCGCCTTCCTGGTGGACGCGGAAACGGCGGCCGTGGACTACGTCAACGGCCGCGACGGCCTGCTGATGGCGCCCACCTACGCGGTGCCGCGGCTGCTGGCCCGCAACGGCCTGAGCCTGCAGGACTTCGACTTCTACGAGATCCACGAGGCGTTCGCCTCGGTGGTGCTGGCGCACCTGCAGGCGTGGGAGTCGGAGGACTACTGCAAGGAGCGGCTGGGCCTCGACGCCGCGCTCGGCTCGATCGACCGGTCCAAGCTCAACGTGAACGGCTCGTCGTTGGCGGCCGGGCACCCCTTCGCCGCCACCGGCGGGCGGATCCTGGCCCAGGCGGCCAAGCAGCTCGCCCAGAAGAAGGCGGAGCAGAAGGGTGCGGCCAAGCCGCTGCGTGCGCTGGTGTCCATCTGCGCCGCCGGCGGCCAGGGCGTGGCCGCGATCCTCGAGGCCTGAGCGCCCCGCCGGGTGGGCGGTTCCATGAAATCGGTCACAGCGGGTTAGTAACTCCGGCGGCTGGGTAACCGTATGCGCGGATGACCCCGTGTTGTGGTCTGACCCCCCGACCCCGACGGCAATACGGGGCATCCCTGAAACGGCCGCCGGTCGGCGTGGACGGGCGTACGAGAAGGGCCGCCGCTGGAGTGAGGGGATCCAGCGGCGGCCTTTTTGTATGCCCGTCTGTGCCCGATTGACCGCGCCCAATCAAAAGCCCCGCTTCCATTTCGGA
>NZ_LZJA01000006.1:0-46462 GCF_001666785.1 Mycobacterium sp. E3305
GGCCGGCCAGGGCGATGCTGCCGCCACCGAGGACCGCGCCGGTGACGGCGATCTTGGCGACGCTGATGTTTGACGTGCTGGGCTTACGGTGACGTCCACTCATAGGCCGTGAAAAATCCTCTCTCGTCACGCGCCTGCGAGGTCAGCTGTCGGGTTCGGGTTGGAGAGGCCACCCGGCCGTCGTCGTGTCCGCTGGGGAGCGACGTCGGCTTCACCCCTAGGGGCCGCACGCGGCCCCAGTCCGATCACGGTGGACCGGTGGGTCCCCCGTCTCCATCCACGTTGGTCAGTGGGCCCCGCCTACTGGATGGAGCTCGGCGCGATAGGAGGGGAGGTCCGCCAATTCGGTTGTCTTGGCGAGCCTTCGGAGAAAGGTAGCGGGTTCTGTCGGCCCCGTCACGTTCTGCGAAACCGGGCGTTTCCCTCTCGGCCATCTGGGAAAACGCTCCGGACACACGGCATCCACGCAGGTCATAGCACCCGATATCGGAGCGTGATTACGCCGTTATCGTTCCGTTACGTGAGATAACTCACAGTTTTACCCGCCGGCGAAAGGGGGTAGAACGTCGATCGTGTTTCCGGGGCGTAACGGTGCGGTCTCGTCGCGCACGGCGACCCCGTCGCACAGGTAGGAGCATCTGCCCAACACCGCGGCGAGTCGGGAGCCACGCACGGCGAGGCGCTCGACGAGCTCGGCCACGGTGGTCCCGGGGCGCAGCACCACCGTCTCCGACTCGGCGCCCGCCGCCGCCCGCGCGGCGGCGAAGTAGCGCACCGTCACCTGAATCCCGTCTTGTTGGACGGCATGACCCATCGGGCTAGCCACCGATCGCGCTCATCGGACGGTCGGGCTGGACGAAGCTCGGGTCGTTGATCCCGTGACCGGCCGGCTTGCCCCACATCGCGACCCGCCACGCCGCTTCGATCGCGTCGTCGGACGCGCCGCTACGCAGCAGGGCCCGAAGATCGGTCTCCTCGGTCGAAAACAGGCAGCTGCGGACCTGACCGTCAGCGGTCAGGCGGGTTCGATCGCAGGCCGAACAGAAGGCGTGGGAGACCGACGCGATGACGCCGAACTTTCCGCTCGGCGTGCCCGGGCCGGTGTCGACCAGCCAGAGCTCCGCGGGCGCCGAGCCGCGCGGCGCGGGGTCGGGCCGTAACCGGAAGTGGGGGCGCAGCGTGTCGAGCACGTCGTCGGCGCTCAGCGCGGCGCCCCGGCGCCATTGGTGCCCGGCATCCAGCGGCATCTGCTCGATCACCCGTAGCTGGTGGCCGCGCTCGAGGCAGAACCGCAGCAGTTCGACGACGTCCTGCCGCCCGGTGACGGGATCGAGCACGGCGTTGACCTTGACCGGCGTCAGGCCGGCGTCGTGGGCGGCGGCCAGCCCGTCGAGCACGTCGCCGAGCCGGTCCCGGCGGGTGATCGCCGCGAAGTGGTCGCGATCCACGCTGTCCATCGAGACATTGACACGGTCCAGGCCTGCCCGGGCGAGGCCGGCGGCCCGCCTCGCCAGCCCTATGCCATTGGTGGTCAACGAGATCTCCGGGCGGGGCCGCAGCCCGGCCACCGCCGCGACCACCTCTTCGAGGTGCCGCGCCAACAGGGGTTCGCCACCGGTGAATCGCACGCTCGTGATGCCCAACCGGGTGACGGCGATGTGCATCAGGCGGGTCAGCTCGTCGGGCCGCAGCAGTTGCTCGCCCGGCAGCCAATCCAGGCCCTCGGCCGGCATGCAGTAATTGCACCGCAGGTTGCAGCGGTCGGTCAGCGAGACCCGCAGGTCGGTGGCGACCCGCCCGTAGGTGTCCACCAACGGGCCCGTGGTCGGGGCGTGCCGGGCGGCACCGCCGCCGGCGCGGCCCGGCACCGTCGGCACACCCAGCGCGGTCAGCGTCATGCGGCCATCACCTGGGAGGGCGAACCGACGGGAACGATCTGCTTGCCAAGCGGCATCAACGACACGGGGATCAGCTTGAGGTTGGCCAGCGCCAGCGGAATGCCGACGATCGTGGCGGCCATCGCCACCGCGCTCACCACGTGGCCGATCGCCAGCCACAGTCCGAACAGCAGCACCCAGATGACGTTTCCGATCAGCGCTCCCGTGCCGGCGGTCGGCTTGTCGACGATGGTGCGGCCGAACGGCCACAACGCGTAGGAGGCGATGCGCAGCGACGCGAAGCCGAACGGGATGGTGATGATCAGCAAGAAGCTGACAAGCGCCGCGACCACGTATCCGGCGGCCATCCACAGGCCGCCGAACACGAGCCAGATGATGTTCAGGATCAGGCGCATATCTCCTCCACCGGTAATGCCCAGAGTACCGAGTGGGCAATAACGGGGGTGCTCGTCAGGCGAGCATCCGAGTAGGATCAGGGACCAAACGGCGTCCTGCGCAGGCGGGACGCTTATTGTGTTGGCCATTCTATTGATCCGTTAGACAAGCAGGTGAGACCAGTGCCGACCGGCAAGGTTAAGTGGTACGACGCCGACAAGGGGTTTGGCTTCCTGTCGCAAGAGGACGGCGAGGACGTGTATGTCCGCTCGTCGGCGTTGCCCGCTGGGGTCGAGGGGCTCAAAGCGGGCCAGCGCGTGGAGTTCGGCATCGCCTCCGGGCGGCGCGGGCCTCAGGCGCTGAGCCTCAAGCTGATTGAGCCGCCGCCCAGCCTCACCAAGGCTCAGGGCCGCCGCGAGACGCCCGCCGAGCACAAGCACAGCCCCGACGAACTGCACGGCATGGTCGAGGACATGATCACGTTGCTGGAGAGCGCCGTTCAGCCCGAGCTGCGCAAGGGGCGCTACCCGGACCGCAAGACGGCTCGACGGGTCTCCGAGGTGGTTCGCGCGGTCGCCCGCGAGCTCGACGCCTAGCTCGCCGCCGGTCGGCGGCGAGTGGCTGGGGCAGAATTGTCACCATGGCCGCCTACGTCGCCGGAAAAGGTGACTTCACCCGCGACACGAACTACATCACCACCCGCGTCACCGCCGACGGGCGCGACGGCTATCCGGTGGAACCCGGCAGGTACCGGCTCGTCGTCGCGCGCGCCTGCCCCTGGGCCAACCGCGCCATCATCGTCCGGCGCTTGCTGGGCCTGGAAAGCGTTCTGTCCATTGGGTTTTGCGGGCCTACCCACGACGAACGCAGCTGGACGTTCGATCTCGACCCCGGGGGCGTGGACCCCGTCTTGAAGATTCCCCGGCTGCAGGATGCCTACTTCAAGCGCTTCCCCGACTATCCCAAGGGCATCACGGTGCCCGCGATCGTCGACGTTCCCACCGGCGCTGTCGTCACCAACGACTTCGCACAGATGACCCTGGACTTCTCCACGGAATGGACCGCCTACCACCGCGAGGGCGCCCCGGAGCTGTATCCCGAGCAGCTGCGCGCGGAGATCGACGACGTGAACAAGCGGGTCTATACCGAGATCAACAACGGGGTGTACCGGTGCGGGTTCGCCGGCTCGCAAGAAGCCTACGACGCGGCGTACGACCGGCTGTTCGCCGCGTTGGATTGGGTCGGCGACCGCCTGGCCGATCAGCGATACCTGGTGGGCGACACCATAACCGAGGCCGACGTGCGGTTGTTCACGACATTGGCCCGCTTCGACCCGGTCTACCACGGTCATTTCAAGTGCAACCGGAGCAAACTGAGCGAGATGCCGGTGTTGTGGGCGTATGCGCGCGACCTCTTCCAGACACCGGGGTTCGGCGACACCGTCGACTTCGTGCAGATCAAGCAGCACTACTACATCGTGCACGCCGACATCAATCCCACCGGCATCGTGCCCAAGGGGCCGGACCTGTCGAGCTGGCTGTCACCGCATGGCCGGGAAGCGCTGGGCGGCAATCCGTTCGGCGACGGGACCCCTCCGGGCCCGCCCGTCGAAGGGGAACGGGTGCCGGCTGGGCACGGCGCCTGACCCGGGCGCTCAATACGTAAGGCGCACTGACCATTCCGCGTGCGGAACATCCCGCAGCTCTCCCGCGGGATCCATGACGAGCGTCAGCAACTGCACCACTATCCCGACCACGCGCCCGCGGTGCGGGTCCACCGGCGGGATGGTGACCGCGAACCGGGTGCCCGGCCGAAAGATGGTGCTGGTGGTGTTGGTCGGGTCCTCGTAGACCTGCAGCAGCCGCCACGGCGCCCGGTAGATCGCGTCGGGCACCGAGAGTTGCACCGGGTAGCGCTCGCTGACCTTCAGCTCGCCCTGCGCCTGGGGCGTGTCGCAGTCCTCGAGGTTGAGCACGCTGCAGTAAAGGTATGGCCCCACCCTCGTGAGGTGGCCGTGCGAATACGCGCTGATCTGGGGTCGCTGCGGACCGGACGGGCGCACCAGCAGCCAGGTGCCCACACCGACGGCCACGCACGCCAGAGTCATCAGGCCGGCGAGCAGCACGGCCATCCTGCGTTTCACTCGGGCACCACCGCCGGTCGGCCGCGACGGACGCCTTCCTGCTCCACCATGACGGGCCGGTTACCTCCGAGTCCGGGGATCAGCGAGTTCCCTTGATAGCTAACGAGCGTCTGCGCCAATCCGAGGATCAGCAGCGCGGTTACGGCGGTGAAGCCCACCCACAACTCGGTGTACACCAGAACGCCCACGGCACCGCCGAGCACCCAGGCCAGCTGCAGCGTCGACTCCGAACGCCCGAATCCCGAGGCGCGCGATTCCTCGGGCAGATCGTTTTGCAGTGAGGCGTCCAGCGAGGCCTTCGCGATGGCGCTGCTGCCGGACGTCACCAGGGTGGCGATCACGGCCGCCGCGAGGGTGCCCGCCACCGCCGCCGCCAGCGCGACCGCAGAGACCGCCAGCGTGCAGCGCACCACCAGCACGGCGGGGCGGCCCAGTTGTAGGCGCGCGGCGGCGAAGTTGCCGGCGAAGTTGCCGATGCCGGCCGCCGCGCCGATCATCCCGAGCATGCCGAGCTGAACCCAGCCGTTGGCTTGATGCGCCTTGGCGACGAACGCCGGGTACAAGAACAGAAAGCCGACCATGACCTTGATGGTGCAGTTTCCCCACAACGAGGTAATGATGTTGCGGCCCAGCGGTTGTCGCAGCGTCCCGCCGACCTTCTTGACTTCATGGTGCCAGCTGCGCCGCTGTGGTTCGCTGTCCTGGCGGTAGCTCAACGTGGCGGGCACCTCGCCGGCCGTGACCTCGACCCAGCGCGGGATCCGCATCGACAGCGAAGCGCCGACGAGCGTGACCGCGATGACGACGAACAACGCGCCGGGCAACTTGAACAGATGGGTGCAGACGAACTCCACGCCCGCGGCGATCGCCCCGCCGGCGATGGTGCCGCCGAGCAGACCGAACACGGTCAGCCGCGAGTTCACCCGCACCAGGTCGATGGTCGGCGGCATGACGCGCGGCGTCACGGCGCTGCGCAGCACGCTGAACGACTTGGAGAACACCATCATGGCCAGCGCGCACGGATAAAGGACCCACGACGGGTAGCTCCCGGTTGCGCCGTCGTAATTCATGATCAGCACCAGCGCCAGCGCCGTCCGCAGGACGAACGACCCGGCGAGGGCGACCCGCCGGCCGTGCTGCAACCGGTCCAGCGCCGGGCCGATGAGCGGCGCGATGACCGCGAACGGCGCGATGGTGATCAGCAGATACAACGCGACCCGGCCCTTGCTCTCCCCGGTGGCCGCCGCGAAGAACAACGTGTTGGCCAACGCCACGGCCATCGCGGCGTCCACCGCGAAGTTGGCCACCACCGGCCACGTCAGGGCCGTCAGGCCGGACTTGTCGGCGCCGTCGGCGGTGGCAGCCCGTTGCACCATCCAGTACATCCGCGACCCCATCTCGCGGCTGCGCAGCGCGGCGGCGCGAGTGACGGTGATCCGTTCACCGGGGGCGGCAGGGCGTGGGGGTGAGGTGTCGTATTGATCCGGTTCCGACTGCTGGCCGATCGGCGGCAGGTAGCGATTGGCGCTCGGCATCGGCGGTGGACGGCGGCCACGCCGATCGGCGGCATCGTCGGCGGGGTAATTGGCCATGCCCGGATGCTGTTTACCAGCCCCATTGGCGGGCCGGCGACCCGGAGTGGAGGCCACGCGGCCCGGATGATCACGCCGCCGTCCAGACACGTTCCGATTCTCCCCTATGCCGACGACAAGCGTCTGCAGGTAACGGGTGTGGCTCGCCAACCTAGTATTGGAACCGTAATGGAGAAAGAGGACACCTTGACCGGACCCAGCGAGCAATCCGCCGGGGCGACCGTGGCCGACTGGCCCGAAAGTTTGGCCGCCGTGCTGACGGGTGCGGTAGACCAGGCCAGGACCGCCGTCGTGGAGTTCAGTGGTGCGGAGACCGTGGGCGATTACCTGGGCGTTAGTTACGAGGACCCGGCCGCCGCCACCCACCGGTTCCTGGCTCATCTGCCCGGTTACCAGGGCTGGCAGTGGGCCGTCGTCGTCGCCGCCCATCCCGGCGCCGATCACGCCACCGTCAGCGAGGTGGTGCTGATTCCGGGACCGACGGCGTTGCTGGCGCCCGAGTGGGTCCCGTGGGATCAGCGGGTGCGTCCGGGGGACCTGAGCCCCGGCGACCTGCTGGCGCCCGCGGCCGACGACCCGAGGCTGGTTCCCGGCTACACCGCCAGCGGCGACCCACAGGTCGACGACACCGCCGCCGAAATCGGGCTGGGCCGTCGGTGGGTCATGAGTGCCGCCGGCCGCGCGGAGGCGGCCGAACGCTGGCACACCGGAGAGCACGGTCCCGACTCGGCGATGGCGCGCTCCACCAAACGGGTGTGCCGTGACTGCGGCTTCTACCTGCCGTTGGCGGGGTCGCTCGGTTCGATGTTCGGCGTGTGCGGCAACGAGCTGTCGGCCGACGGGCAGATCGTGGACAAGCAGTACGGTTGCGGCGCGCACTCGGACACCCCCGCTCCTGCGGGCACCGGTTCGCCGATTTACCAGCCCTACGACGATGGCGTGCTCGACGTCGTGGAGCCGCCCGTCCCGACAGAGCCGCCGGAGGCTGCGGACCAGTCGACCGAGGCGGCGGAACCCCGGCCCGAGGACGCCGACGGCGGCCCACAGGCGGAACCGGAGTCCGCGACAACAACTTCGGAGACGCCCGAGCCGCAGTCCGAAGCGCCGGAGTCGCAGCCCGAGTCCGAAGCGCCGGAGCCGCAGCCCGAGCCCGAAGCGCCGGAGTCGCAGCCCGAGTCCGAAGCGCCGGAGTCGCAGCCCGAGCCCGAGGCGCAGGAGTCGCAGCCCGAGGCGGACTAGCCCTTTTCGGCGGCGGCCTTGATCTTGGCGAGTGAGGCGTTCATGCCGTCGACCAATTCGCGTTCGAAGTTCGTGGTCCCGCCGAACAACGCATTCACCGACAGGTTGGAGAACGCGGTCACGCCGTTCTCGGCATGGCGGCTCTCGATCACCCGGGTGCCCGCGCCGGTGGGCTGGAGCTCGTAGCTCCAGATGGTGTTGTTGGTGTTGACCCGGAACGCCAGCTTGGTCTCGGGGATGACCTCGACGACCGTGGAGGTGGTCGGCCAGAACATGCCGTTACGGCGATTGATGTTGAGCGTGCGCGTGCCCTGGCGCAGCGGACCGAATGCCTTCATCCAACGACATTGCGGGCTCCACTCCGGCATCCGCCGAAGATCCGATATCAGCCCCCAGACGGTGGAAACCGGTGCGTCGATATCGATTTGCGCTTGCAGTAGCGGGGCTACCATCGATCCCTCCCGAGTGCATGATTGCGGAATCTAGCCGTGGTCGAAATAGTTCTCGAGTCCGTCCTGCGCGCCGCGTGCGCCCCGACGGGCTTCCGCGAGTTGCAACACGAAGATGCTCGTCCCGAGCACTGTCACCCCGAGCCCGGCCAGTGTCAGCAGGCGCCAACTGTGCAGGGACGGCACGAGGAATGCGGCGGCCGCCGCGGCCACCCAGCCGAGCGCGCCGAGGGCGATGAACGGCCACGCGTTGAGGAGCGCAGGCGGCAGCGGCGGGGGCTCGCGGTTCGGGCCGGGTTCAGCAGACATCGCGATTAACATAGCCGCCGCTGCGCCCCGCCAAAACACCCGCATGCCGGGCGGGCCCACCCCAAAATGCCTGCGCAGCGCGGGTTAAGTGCCCGCACGGTGGTTCGGCGACATTTGGTGAGCCCAGCGGCATCGATCAAAGCCCGTCGTTCACCGGTTCGTATCCCGATTTCGTGAGGTTCCGTGTAACCTCGCGCCATGCCTGACAGCGATGCGCGGCTGGCCAGCGACCTGTCGCTGGCGGTCATGCGGCTCGCCCGCCAACTCCGGTTCCGAAACCCGTCGTCGCCAGTGTCGTTGTCCCAGCTGTCGGCGCTGGCGACGCTGGCCAACGAGGGCCCGATGACGCCCGGCACGCTGGCGATCCGCGAACGCGTACGGCCGCCGTCGATGACCCGCGTGATCGCTTCGCTGGCCGACATGGGCCTGGTGGACCGCGCCCCGCATCCCATCGATGGCCGGCAGGTGCTGGTCTCCGTCTCCCAGTCCGGCGCCGAACTGGTCAAGGCGACCCGGCGTGCCCGTCAGGAGTGGTTGGCCAAGCGGCTGGCGACGCTGGACACCGAGCAGCGCGACACCCTGCGCAACGCGGCCGACCTGATGTTGGCCTTGGTCGACGAAGGCCCGTGAGCGACGGAACCGATGGCCTGAACGTTCAGGACGTCGCCGATCCGGGCGACCCGCGGCTCGACGATTTCCGCGACCTGAACAGCGTCGACCGCCGTCCCGACCTGCCGTCCGGCAAGGGCCTGGTGATCGCCGAGGGCGTGCTCGTCGTCCAGCGCATGCTGGCCTCCCGCTTCACCCCGCACGCCCTGCTCGGGACCGACCGCCGGCTCACCGAGCTCGCGGACGACCTCGCGGGCAGCGCCGTGCCGTTCTACCGAGCGTCCGCCGAAGTCATGGCTCAGGTGGTGGGCTTTCACCTGAACCGCGGCGTGCTGGCGGCCGCCCGCAGGGTGCCGGAGCCCGGGCTTGCCGAACTGGTCGGGCGCGCCCGCACCGTCGCGGTGCTCGAGGGGGTCAACGACCACGAGAACCTCGGTTCCATCTTTCGCAACGCGGCCGGACTGGGCGTGGACGCGGTGGTGTTCGGCAGCGGTTGCGCGGACCCGCTCTACCGGCGCGCCGTGCGCGTCTCCATGGGCCACGCCCTGCTGGTCCCGTACGCGCGGGCGGCCGACTGGCCGGCGGAGCTGTCGATGCTGAGGGAAAACGGATTTCGACTGCTGGCGATGACTCCGGATGCCGGGGCCTGCGCCCTGCCCGAGGCCATGGCGGCCGTCCGCGACGACCGCGTCGCCGTCCTGGTCGGCGCCGAGGGGCCGGGGCTCACGCCGGCCGCATTGCGCTCGAGCGATGTGCGCGTGCGGATCCCGATGTCGCGCGGCACCGACTCCCTCAACGTCGCCACCGCGGCCGCTTTGGCGTTCTACGAGCGGGCTAGGCTCGGGTCGTGACCGACGATTCCGTGCCCTGGGCAACGGGATTGACGGTTGCCGGGTTCGTCGCCGCAGTGACCGGGGCCGCCATCGTGGTGCTGAGTCTGGGACTCATCCGGGTGCATCCACTGCTGGCCGTCGGGCTCAACGTCGTCGCGGCCGGCGGGCTGGCGCCCACGCTGTGGGGTTGGCGGCACAAGTTGGTGCTGCGCTGGTTCCTGCTGGGCGCGGGGGTCGGGGTCGCGGGCGCGTGGCTGACGCTGCTGTCGCTGACGGTGGCGCGGTAGCGCCGACCGTCCGTCTAGCGCTGTCCCCCCGAGCGCACGCCGAGCAGCACGTCCTCCCAAGCCGGGATGACGGGCTTGCCCCGTCGGGTGTGCACCGGCTGCTCTGGGGGAGCGGGCTTGTCTTCGGGAGCAGCGGCGGCGGGCGGCTTCACCGGCTCCTCGAAGTCGACGTGGGACACCCGCGCGAGCGGCCGCAGCGGACGGTCGAAGTTCGGGTCGATCAGCTCCTTGGCAGCGTCGTCGACGGCCGTGACCGTTCCGCCGTGCGCGCCGGGGGCATAGGAGAAGTGCGCGATGTTGTCGGACCGGCCGGCCTTCCACGCGAGCTGCACGGTCCAGCGGCTGTCCTCGTTGCGCCAGGCGTCCCAGCTGAGCCTGTCCGGTTCCAAGCCGCGCGTCACCAGGGCGGCGCTCACCGTCTCCAGCAACGTGAGTACCGCGGGACCGTCGGCGAGCACCGGATGAGCGGCCGTTGCCAGCTCGGCGGCGCGCGCACGTTCCAGCAAAACCGGATGCGCGAACCGGCGGACCCGCGAGATGTCGGAGCCCGACGCCGCAGCCACCTGCTCGACCGAGGCGCCAGCCCGGATCCTGGCTTGAATCTCTTTGGGGCTCAACATGTTTGTGACCTGGATATCGAGCTGCGGTTGATCTGAGGACACGGTCTCGCCGCGCACGGCGGCTTTCAGTTGATCGTCGACGGCGAGCTTGAACGGTTCCCCCCGATCGCCGGCTTCGCAGATGATGTTTTTGCCGTCGGCATCGACCCCAACCATTTTGAGTTCCCGCATGGCTTCTCCTCGCAGGCTCCGTGCAGGTCGACGGACCCGTCTGGTGCGCACTCTAGTTCAGCTAACGCCCACAACCGGTGCTGACACGCTGGGCGGTTGCGTGCTGATTGCGAGCGGGTTACGGCCCGGCTGCGGGCCTGGCCCCGCCCCCGCTCGCCCGGCTACAGCCGCTCGACTACCCAGTCGACGCACTGGGTCAGGGCGCTGACGTCGTCGGGGTCGACCGCAGGGAACATCCCGACCCGCAACTGGTTGCGGCCGAGTTTGCGGTACGGCTCGACGTCGACGATGCCGTTCGCCCGCAAAATCTTCGCGACTGCCGCGGCGTCGACGTCGTCGGCGAAATCTATGGTGCCCACCACCTGGGACCGCAGGGCGGGGTCGGCGACGAATGGCGTGGTGTAGGGCCGCTCCTGGGCCCACGAGTACAACCGGTGGGACGAGTCGGCCGTGCGCTTGACGCACCACTCCAGCCCGCCGTTGCCCAGCATCCAGTCGATCTGCTCGGCCATCAGCGCCAGGGTGCCGACCGCGGGGGTGTTGTACGTCTGGTTCTTCAGGCTGTTGTCCACCGCGATGGGCAGCGACAGGAAGTCGGGGACCCAACGCCCGGACCCGGCAATGGATTCGACCCGCGCCAGGGCTGCCGGGCTCATGATGGCCAGCCACAGGCCACCGTCGCTGGCGAAATTCTTCTGCGGCGAGAAGTAGTAGGCATCGGTCTCGGAGATCTCCACCGGCAGTCCGCCCGCGCCGGAGGTGGCGTCGATGACGACCAGGGCCTCGCCCGAGTCGGCGGGACGGCGGATCGGCACCGCCACCCCGGTCGACGTCTCGTTGTGCGCCCAGGCGATCACGTCGACCGAGGGATCGCTCTGCGGCTCGGGTGCGCTGCCGGCGTCCGCCTTGATGACGATCGGGTCGCCGATAAAAGGGTTGTTGGCGACCGCCGAGGCGAACTTCGAGCTGAACTCGCCGAAGGACAGGTGCAGCGAGCGCTTGTCGATCAGTCCGAACGCCGCCGCGTCCCAGAACGCCGTCGCGCCGCCGTTGCCGAGGATGACCTCGTAACCGTCCGGTACGGAGAACAGGTCGGCCAGCCCCGACCGGACCCGCCCCACCAGATTCTTGACGGGCGACTGCCGGTGCGATGTGCCGAACAGCGGGGCCGCGGTGGTCGTCAGCGCCTCCAATTGTTCTGGCCGCACCTTGGAAGGGCCGCATCCGAAGCGGCCGTCGCGGGGTTTGATGTCAGAGGGAATCTCGAGCTGGTCAGCCATGCTCATCAGGGTAGTGAGCGGACGTGGCCCGCCATGCGGCGGTCCGACTGGCGACCCCTTCCTCCGGCGCAAAACGCCTGGCCGCGCACAGCGGAGTGTTCAACGGGGTGTGACGCAGGGCACACCAAAACGCTGACCACTGGTCAGGCCACAGTGCCCGCCGGGGGTCTGGAAGATATGCGGTACCTGCGGTACTGTCTGGACACAGCACGTCCAAATGTAAACCTCGTTGGGGAGGCTTGGATATGGCCAGGACACGCATGGTTCGGCGTTGGCGCCGCAATATGGAAGTGCGCGACGATACCGAGTACGTCAACACGCTTGCCACACTGTCCGAGGGGTCGGTGCGGCGGAACTTCAACCCGTACACCGACATCGATTGGGACTCAACGGAATTCGCCGTCACCGAGAACGATCCTCGGTGGATCTTGCCGGCGACCGACCCGCTGGGGCGTCATCCCTGGTACCAGGCGCAGTCCGACGAGCGCAAGATCAAAATCGGCATGTGGCGCCAGGCCAACGTCGCCAAGGTAGGGCTGCACTTCGAGTCGATCCTGATCCGCGGCCTGATGAACTACACGTTCTGGGTGCCCAACGGGTCCCCCGAATACCGGTACTGCCTGCACGAATCCGTCGAAGAGTGCAACCACACCATGATGTTCCAGGAGATGGTCAACCGCGTCGGCGCCGACGTCCCGGGCATGCCGCGACTGCTCAAGTGGCTCTCGCCGTTGGTTCCGCTGGTGGCCGGTCCGTTGCCGGTGGCGTTCTTCATCGGCGTGCTCGCCGGGGAAGAGCCGATCGATCACACGCAGAAAAACGTTCTGCGCGAGGGCAAGTCGCTGCACCCGATCATGGAGCGGGTGATGGCCATTCACGTCGCCGAGGAAGCTCGGCACATCTCCTTCGCCCATGAGTTCCTGCGCAAGCGGGTGCCGCAATTGACACGCAGGCAGCGGTTCTGGACGGCGCTGTACCTGCCCCTGACGATGAAGGTCCTCTGCAGGGCAATCGTCGTGCCGCCCAAAGCGTTCTGGCAGGAGTTCGACATCCCGCGCGAGGTGAAGCGGGAGCTGTTCTTCCGGTCGCCGGAATCGCGAAAGTGGTTGAGCGACATGTTCGGTGATGTCCGGATGCTGGCCCACGACACCGGGCTGATGGAGACGCGTTCCGCGCGGCTCATGTGGCGACTCTGCAAGATCGACGGCAAGCCGTCGCGTTACCGAAGCGAGCCGCAGCGTCAGCACCTGGCCGCGGCGCCGGCCGCCTAGGACCGCGCGGGTAATCGCCTATGCCGCACGTCATTACCCAGTCGTGCTGTAACGACGGGTCCTGTGTTTTCGCGTGCCCGGTGAACTGCATTCACCCCACGCCCGATGAGCCCGGCTTCGCCACCTCGGAGATGCTCCACATCGATCCGGTGGCGTGTGTGGACTGCGGAGCGTGCGTGAGCGCCTGTCCCGTCGGCGCGATCGCGCCGGACACCCGCCTGGACGTCAAGCAATTGCCGTTCGTCGAGATCAACGCGTCCTTCTACCCGGACCGCCCCGCGGACGAGAAATTGCCCCCGACGTCGAAGCTGGCGCCGGTGATCCCGGCCGCCCAGGTGCGTGCCCACCGCAGGCCACTGACCGTGGCCATCGTCGGGTCCGGGCCGGCGGCCATGTATGCCGCCGACGAACTGCTCACGCAGCATGGCGTGCGGGTCAACGTCTTTGAGAAGCTGCCGACGCCCTACGGGCTGGTGCGCGCCGGGGTGGCGCCCGACCATCAGAACACCAAGCGCGTCACGCGGCTGTTCGATCGAGTCGCCGGTCACCGGCGCTTCCGGTTCTACCTCAATGTCGAGGTCGGCAGGCACTTGAGCCACGCGGATCTGCTCGCCCACCACCATGCCGTGTTGTACGCCGTCGGGGCCCCCGACGACCGTCGCCTGCAGATCGAGGGCATGGGCCTACCGGGCACCGGAACCGCCACCGAATTGGTCGCGTGGATCAACGGGCATCCCGAGTTCGCCGGTCTGCCAGTCGATCTCAGCCATGAGCGGGTGGTGATCATCGGCAACGGAAACGTCGCCCTGGACGTGGCCCGTGTGCTCACGGCCAACCCCGACGACCTGGCGCGCACCGACATCTCCGACCGTGCGCTGGTGACGCTGCGCGCTTCGGCGGTCCGCGAAATAGTGGTCGCCGCCCGGCGCGGCCCCGCCCATTCGGCGTTCACCCTGCCCGAACTGATCGGGCTCACGGGCTCGTCCGATGTCGTGCTCAGCGCGGCCGACCACGAGCGGGTCGCGGCCGACCTCGCCACCGCGACGGACGGCCTGACGAAACGCAAGCTGGAAATCCTCACCACGCTCGGCGACGACTCGTCGCCGGCCCAGGGGAACGGCCGTCCGCGGATCCGGCTGGCCTACCAGCTCACCCCGAAGCGGGTTCTGGGTGAGCAACGCGCCACCGGCGTGGAGTTCGCGGCGACCGGGGGCGACGAGTTGCGCAGGCTGGACGCCGGCCTGGTGCTGACGTCGATCGGCTACCGCGGCAAGCCGATTGCGGGCCTGCCGTTCGACGAGTCCGCGGCGGTCGTTCCGAACGAGGGCGGGCGCGTGGTCGACCCCGACTCCGGGCAACCGGTGTCCGGAGCCTATGTCGCGGGCTGGATCAAGCGCGGCCCGAGCGGGTTCATCGGCACGAACAAGTCGTGTTCGCTGCAGACCGTTCACGCCCTGGTGGCCGACTTCAACGCCGGCAGGCTCGGCGATCCGGTGGGGCAGCCCGAGGCGCTGGCCGAGCTGGTGCGGGACCGGCAGCCCGACGCCGTCGATGCCCGCGGCTGGCGGGCCATCGACGCCGCCGAGGTCGCCCGCGGCAGCGCCGACGGTCGGCCGCGAGCCAAATTCACCGAGGTCGCCGACATGCTCGCCGCCGCTGCCGCCGCCGGGCCGCCGCCGCGGCGCCGGCTGCTGGACCGCCTGCTCGGCTAGCCGGCGCCCTGCCCGGCCATCGCCGCCTGGATCTCGTCGTAGCCGACCTCGCGGACCGGCTGTCCCATCGACCAGTGGTGGCCGAACGGGTCCGCGACCACGCCGTAGCGGTCACCCCAGAACTGATCGTCCAACGGAGCGACGACGGTGGCGCCCGCGTCCAGCGCCCGCTGGAACTTGGCGTCGACGTCGGTGACCGTCAGGTGGATGGTCACCGGGGTGCCGCCCAAGGACTTGGGCGTCATCGACTTGCCGCCACACACCTCGGGGAAGTCGTCGTTGAGCATGACCAGAAAGCCGTTGATGCGCACCGCGGCGTGGACGAGTTTCCCGTCCGGGCGGGGCACCCGCCCGATCTCCTCGGCGCCAAAGGCCTTGACGTAGAAGTCGATCGCCGCGGCCGCGTCGTCGACCACCAGGTGCGGGGACAGGGCCGGCTCGATATTGATCGCCATTGTGGTTCTCCTTGCTGTCGGTTCCCAGGCCGGCCCGAAGCGGGCAGGCTCGCGAGTTATGACTGCGCCCGCGACACAAACTCATCGCGGCGACACTCATTTAATCGCCGGGCACCGACAACAAGCGCACGCGAGCGTAGCGCCGGTGCGAAGAATTGAGCCGAAATTCGCGATGCCGTTACGCTCGTGCGCAACGGCCGACAGCGGTCCTGCCTCAGGCGTGGGTGAGGCTGCGGTCCCAACCCTCGACGGACTCCGGGCTGCGCGGGCCCGGTCCCACGTAGATGGCCGACGGGCGAACCAGCTTACCGAGCCGCTTCTGCTCGAGGATGTGCGCGCACCATCCCGCGGTGCGCCCGCAGGTGAACATCGCGGGCATCATGTTGGCCGGGACCTGGGCAAAGTCCAGGATCACCGCCGCCCAGAACTCGACGTTGGTCTCGATGGCCCGGTCCGGGCGGCGCTCGCGCAGCTCGGCCAGGGCGGCCTGCTCCAGGGCGACCGCGACCTCGTGGCGTGGTGCGCCGAGCCGCTCGGCGGTCGCGCGCAGCACCCGCGCCCGCGGGTCCTCCGCGCGGTAGACCCGGTGCCCGAAGCCCATCAGCTTGTCGCCGCTGTCCAGGATCTTCTTGACCAGGGCGCGGGCGTCGCCGGTGCGCTCGACCTCTTCGATCATCGGCAGCACACGGGCCGGCGCGCCGCCGTGCAGCGGTCCGCTCATGGCCCCGATCGCCCCGGACAACGCCGCCGCGACGTCGGCCCCTGTCGAGGCGATCACGCGCGCGGTGAACGTCGAGGCGTTCATGCCGTGCTCGGCGGCCGACACCCAGTAGGCGTCGATCGCTTCGACGTGCCGCGGATCCGGCTCGCCCTGCCAGCGCGTCATGAACCGTGCTGTCACAGTTGAGCATTCGTCGATAATTCGCTGCGGAACGGCCGGCTGGTAGATGCCGCGGGCGGACTGCGCGACGTAGGACAGCGCCATCACCGACGCCCGGGCCAGCTGGTCGCGCGCCGTGGCGTCGTCGGTGTCGAGCAGGGGCCGGTAGCCCCAGATCGGGGCCAGCATCGCCAGGCCCGCCTGCACGTCGACGCGCACGTCGCCGGTGTGGATGGGCAGCGGGAACGGCTCGGCGGGCGGCAATCCGTGGCCGAACTTGCCGTCGACCAGTAGGGCCCACACGTCACCGAAGGTGACCTGCTGGTCCACCAGGTCTTGGATGTCGACTCCGCGGTAGCGCAGTGCACCGCCGTCCTTATCCGGCTCGGCGATCTCGGTCGTGAAGGCGACCACGCCTTCGAGGCCGGGAACAAAGTCTTCGGGGACCACAGTCATAGGCAAAATTCTCGCACCCCACCCTCGGGCGGACGCTACCGGCCGGTAGCAAGCCCCGGTAGCGTTGGCGCGATGGCAGGACCAGACCCCGAGCACCTGCAAAGGATGCGCGTGGAATACGGATCGGTGGAAAAGGACGGCAGTCCCGATCTCGACGCGGATTGGCTCGACGACGGTTGGGTTGCCTTGCTGCGCAAATGGATCGATGACGCCGAGCGGTCCGGCGTCGCCGAGCCCAACGCCATGGTGCTGGCCACCGTCGCCGACGGCAGGCCGGCGAGTCGATCGGTGTTGTGCAAGAGCGTGGACGAGTCGGGGATCACATTTTTCACCAACTATGACTCGGCCAAGGGCGCCGATTTGGCCGCTACCGCGTACGCGTCGGCGACGTTTCCCTGGTACCAACTGGGGCGGCAGGTGCACCTTCGGGGGCCGGTGAGCAAGGTCACCCGGCAGGACACCGAGGACTACTGGTCCAAGCGGCCGCGCGGCTCGCAACTGGGCGCGTGGGCATCGCAGCAGTCTCAGCCGATCGAGTCGCGCGCGGCGCTCCTCGACCAGCTGGCCGAGGTGACCGCGCGGTTCGCCGACCAAGACCAGATCCCGGTGCCGCCGGGCTGGGGCGGTTACCTGCTCGCTCCGGAGTCGGTCGAATTCTGGCAGGGGCGGGAGAACCGGTTGCATAACCGGATCCGGGTCGCCGGCGCCCGTGTCGATCGCCTCCAGCCCTAGCCCGCGCCCGGGATCGGTGCGACGCCGCAGACTCGACCCCGGGCAGGCACGCGAACGCGACAACGACTACCTTCACCTGTAAGCCCCTAGTCAGGGCAGCCATACCAGTCAGAGCGCAAAGGGGTTCTCGTGGCCGACACCGACGACACCGCAACTCTGAAGTACCCGGGGGGCGAGATCGACCTGGAAATCGTTCACGCCACCGAAGGTGCTGACGGCATTGCGCTCGGTCCCCTGTTGTCCAAGACCGGGCACACCACCTTCGACAACGGCTTCGTCAACACCGCCGCGTGCAAGAGCGCGATCACCTACATCGACGGTGACGCCGGAATTCTGCGGTACCGCGGCTACCCGATCGAGCAGCTAGCCGAGAAGTCGACCTTCATCGAGGTGAGCTACCTGCTGATCTACGGCGAGCTGCCGGACTCCGACCAGCTCGCGGAGTTCACCAAGCGGATCCAGCTGCACACCATGCTGCACGAGGACCTCAAGCGCTTCTTCGACGGCTTCCCCCGCAACGCGCACCCCATGCCGGTGCTGTCCAGCGTGGTGAACGCGCTGAGCGCCTACTACCCCGACGCGCTCGACCCGATGGACAACAACCAGGTCGAGCTGTCGACGATCCGCCTGCTCGCGAAGCTGCCCACCATCGCCGCGTACGCGTACAAGAAGTCCGTCGGGCAGCCGTTCCTCTACCCGGACAACAACCTGACGCTGGTGGAGAACTTCCTGCGGATGACGTTCGGGCTGCCGGCCGAGCCCTACCAGGCCGACCCCGAGGTGGTCCGGGCGCTGGACATGCTGCTCATCCTGCACGCCGACCACGAGCAGAACTGCTCGACGTCGACGGTGCGGCTGGTGGGGTCGTCGCGGGCCAACCTGTTCACCTCGATCTCCGGTGGCATCAACGCGCTGTGGGGCCCGCTGCACGGCGGCGCCAATCAGGCGGTGCTCGAGATGCTCGAGCAGATCCGCGAAAGCGGCGACGACGTCAGCGAGTTCGTCCGCAAGGTGAAGAACCGCGAAGAGGGCGTCAAGCTGATGGGCTTCGGCCACCGGGTCTACAAGAACTACGACCCCCGCGCGCGCATCGTCAAGGAACAGGCCGACAAGATCCTGGCCAAGCTCGGCGGCGACCCGCTGCTGGACATCGCCAAGGAATTGGAAGAGGCGGCGCTGACCGACGACTACTTCGTCGAGCGCAAGCTTTACCCGAACGTCGACTTCTACACCGGTTTGATCTACCGGGCCCTGGGCTTCCCGGTCCGGATGTTCACGGTGCTGTTCGCGTTGGGCCGGTTGCCCGGCTGGATCGCGCACTGGCGTGAGATGCACGACGAGGGTGACAGCAAGATCGGCCGCCCGCGCCAGATCTACACCGGCTACACCGAGCGCGACTACAAGACCATCGACGCGCGGTAGTGGCGGGTCGCTACCTCAGGTAGTCACAGCGAGGCGAGCACCGCCATGGCGGCGTTGTGCCCGCCGATGCCCGACACGGCACCGCCGCGGCGGGCGCCCGAGCCGCATAGCATGATCCGCTCGTGCGCGGTGGCCACCCCCCATTGCCGCGCCGGCGTGTCCAGCGGGTCGTCGTCGTCCGCGAATGGCCACGCCAGTCCGCCATGGAAGATGTTGCCGGCCGTCATGCGCAGCGTGCGGTGCAGGTCGAGGGTGGTCGTCGTCTCGATGCAGGGGCGTCCGTGCGCATCGCGCAGCAGCACTTCCTGAATTGGTTCGGCCAGAACGGAATTCAGCGACGACAGCACCGACTCGGTCAGCCGGTCACGCAGCGCCCCGGAGTAGGTGCCGTCGAACAGCGAGTGCGGGGTGTGCAGCCCGAACACCGTCATCGTGTGAGCGCCCGCCTCGCGCAGGTCGACCGACAGGATGCTCGGGTCGGTCAGCGAATGACAATATGCCTCGCAGGGCAACGGATCCGGGACATGCCCGGCGGCTGCCCGCGCGTATGCCGTATCCAATTGGGTCCAGGCTTCGTTGACGTGAAACGTGCCGGCGAAGGCCTGTTCGGCCGTGACCGCGTCGTCACGCAACCGCGGCAGCCGGCGCAGCACCATGTTGACCTTGACCTGCGCGCCCTGGGCGGGGGTCGGCGGTCGTTCACCGAGCAGGCCGGCCAGTACCGCCGGTGTGACGCCCGCGAGCACGAACCGGGCCCGGATGACGTGCTCCGCATCGCGGGCCCGGTAACGCACCAGACCGTCCGGTTCGACGGCGTAAACCTCGGCGCCGGTGGTGATTTCGGCACCATGACGCACCGCGGCGGCCGCCAGGGCCCCGGTCAGCGCGCCCATCCCGCCGACCGGGACGTCCCAGTCGCCGGTCCCGCCGCCCAGCACGTGATACAGGAAGCAGACGTTCTGGGTCAGCGCCGGGTCGTCGAGGCGAGCGAACGTTCCGATCAGGGCGTCGGTCGCGATGACGCCGCGGACGACGTCGTTGCCGACGGCCGCGGTGATGGCACGCCCGATCGGCTCGTCGATCAACGCGTGCCACGCGGCCGCCGCTTCGGTGCCTTCGGCGACTCGCCGGCGGGCCTGCTCGCGGGTGAGCAGCGGTTCCAGCAGCGTCGGCCAGAGCCGCTGGGTCACCAGTCGGCAGCTGTCGTAGAAGGCGGCGAACCCGTGCTCGTCGGGGCCGGCGCCGATCGCGGCGAACGTGTCACCGCCCGCGCCGATCAACAACCCACGGCGGCCATCGGTCGCCGGGTCGGGCGTGTAGGAGGAGTACCGCCGCCGCGCCAGCCGCACCCCGGCGCCCAGATCGTCGACGATGCGGGGCGGCAACAGGCTGACCAGATAGGAATACCGCGACAGCCGCACACCCACCCCGTCGAACGCCTGCGCCGAGACGGCCGCTCCGCCGGTGTGTCCGAGCCGCTCCAGCAACCGCACCCGAAGGCCCGCCCGGGCCAGATACGCCGCGGCCACCAGGCCGTTATGGCCGCCCCCTATGACGACGGCGTCGACATCTGCGGCGTGGCTCAGTTCAGGTAGCCCTCGACCTCGTCGGGCGGACGCACCTCGGCCTCGTGGGGGTCACCGCCGCTGTCGCGCAGAGCGCGACGCTGCCGCAGCAGGTCCCAACACTGGTCCAGCTCGACCTCGAGCCGCCGCAGGCGATCATGCTCCTCCGATTCGGAGATGTCGCGCTGTTGCAGCTGCGCCCGCAGGGCCTTCTCCTCGGCGACCAGGTCGCGGATGTGTGCCAGGGTTTCGTTGTCGGTCGGTTTGTTGCCGTTGGCCATCGCTCCAGTGTGCCCGACCCGGCGGGGGTCGTCCCGGTAGGTCACCCATCACGGGCCGCGCGTACATGCGGCCGGGGGATCGAGTCAAAAGCCTTGTGCCTTCGACAAAGTCGCGCTAGCTGGGGCCGGGGAGCCGCAGCACCAGCCGGGCGCCGCCCAGCGGGCTGCTCTCCAGCGCCGCCGTCCCGCGGTGCAGGTGGGCTTGCTGGGCCACCAGCGCCAGCCCCAGGCCCGAGCCCGAATGCGAGGCGGTCGACCCGCGGGAGAACCGCTCGAACACGACGTCGCGTTCGTCTTCGGGCACGCCGCTGCCGTTGTCGTCGACCGCGATCTCGACGCCGGCGCGGGAGCTGACCGCCGACAGCTGGACACGGGTCGCGCCGCCATGTTTGACGGCGTTGGCGATGGCGTTGTCCACCGCGAGGCGCAACCCGGCCGGCAAGCCGACGATGATGCACGTCGGCGACGGGACCAGTGACACGTCGAGGTCGGGGTAGATGCGCATCGCGTCGTGGGCGGCGCGGTCGAGCAGCTCGGTGATGTCGACGGGCACATGGTCGTCGGAGGTCGACAGTTCGCCCTGGGCCAGCCGCTCGAGGGCGCTCAAGGTGGCTTCGATGCGCGACTGGGTGCGGATGACGTCGCTCAGCACCTCCTTGCGTTGGTCGTCGGTCATATCCAGCGTGGACAGCACCTCGAGGTTGGTGCGCATCGCGGTCAGCGGGGTGCGCAGCTCGTGTGAGGACACGGCGGCGAAGTCGCGGGCCGACGCCAGTGCCTCCTTGGTCCGGTTCTGCTCGTTCCAGATGCGCTGCAGCATGCCGCGCATGGCTTCGGCGATCTCGACGGCCTCGGTGGCGCCGTGCACCTCCACCCGCGGCGCCTCGTCGCCCGCGTCGATCGACCGGGTCTGCTGGGCGAGCTGTTTGAACGGGCGCACGGCGAACGCGGCCAGCAGCCACGCGAACACGGCGGCCGCGCCGATGGCGAAGCCGCAGATCAGCAGCACCCGACGGTGCAGGTTGTTGGTCTCGGCGAGAGTCGCGTCGTACGTCGCGCCCACGGCCAGCGAGGTCGGTTCGGGCGCCGGAATCGTCACCGTGCGCACCCGGTACCGCACGCCGTTGACGTACGCGTCGGCGTAGTCGACGTCCAGTTTGGGCAGCGTCACGTTGGAATTCGACTTGACCAGGTCACCGCGGCGGATGGTCATGATGGCGTCGTTGTTGTAGGGGGAGCGCGGGATTTCGTCGAGGCCGCGCGGCAGGGAGGGGATGGCGAAGCCCGCGGCCTCGTCGAGGCGGCGGTCCAGCCGTTCCTTGCGGTCGTTGGTGATGCCCACCCAGACGACGACGCCGACGATGAGCACGGGAATCGCTGCGCCGATGACCGTCGCGACCACAACGCGGGCGCGTAGCGATGGCGTACGGGTCAGGATCCGGGACAGAAAATTCATGGCCGCTCGCCTGGTTACTGCATGCGCAGGACGAACCCTACGCCGCGGACGGTGTGCAGCAGCCGGGGACCGCCGTTGGCCTCGAGCTTGCGGCGCAGATAGCCGATGAACACGTCGACGACGTTGGTGTCGGCGGCGAAGTCGTAACCCCACACCAGCTCCAACAGCTGCGCGCGGGACAGCACCGCGGTCTTGTGCTCGGCCAGCACGGCCAGCAGGTCGAATTCCCGCTTGGTCAGGTCGACGTCGACGCCGTTGACCCGGGCCCGCCGGCCGGGAATGTCCACTTCCAGCGGGCCCACGGTGATGGTCTCCGAGGAGGAGGTTGCGGTCGCGCCGCGTCGGCGCAGCAGCGCCTTCACCCGCGCGACGAGCTCGGCCAACACGAACGGTTTGACCAAGTAGTCGTCGGCGCCGGCCTCCAGCCCGGCGACCCGGTCGTCGACCGAACTGCGGGCGGACAGCACGCAGACCGGCACGTCGTTGTCCATGGCCCGGAGCGCCGTGACGACGCTGACGCCGTCCAGCACGGGCATGTTGATGTCGAGCACGATCGCGTCGGGCCGGGTCTCGGTGGCGCTGCGCAAGGCTTCGGCGCCGTCGACCGCGGTCGACACCTCGAATCCGGACAGCCGCAGGCCGCGTTCCAGCGAGGCGAGCACATCGGAGTCGTCGTCGACGACCAAGACGCGAGGCGAAGTCCCACCAGTGTCCATGCCGCCCATCTTGCCTGATTGTCGCGCGGGGCGGTGCCCTGGATGGGCCACCGTTGCCTAAAAGGTTACGTTTTCGACGCTGCGCCGAAATCGCGTGCTGGTATCGGCGTGACCGCGCCAAACTCTTTGGCGGAATTGGACATTCGCTGGTCGGGTGTTCGGATCCGAGTCGGGATCATGGATCGCCCACCTCGTCTGGCCCAGCGATCACTGGGTCGCGAGGCCGCTCAGCCGCAGCGCCAGCCGCCGTCGGACCGCCGGAACCCCTGCGGCCAGGCGCATTCCGATGTTGCGGAGCGGCCGCAACGGGCGCGGCAGCGTCGCCACCCGCGTCAGGCGTCCGGTCAGTTTCAGGACCCGCTCCGCGCGTCGGCGCTGGGCGGCGCTGTACGCGTCCAGCGCGGTTTCCGGGCCGCCCCCCAGGACCTCGGCGAGAGCCCCGGCCAGCGCCACCGCGTCGGTGATCCCCAGGTTCATCCCCTGACCCCCCGCGGGGCTGTGCACGTGGGCCGCGTCACCGGCCAGCAACAGCCGGCCGGCCCGGTAGCTGTCGGCGACGCGGTGATGGATGTGGAACCGCGATCCCCACACCAGCTCGGTCACGACCGTTTGGCCCGGCCCGAATCCGCGAGTGTCCAGGAGTGCCTGGACAAACTTCGCCGAAGGCTGTTGCGGCGCATCGGCGGTGGGGGCGACGACGCGGAAGATGCCACCGGGCAGCGGTGCCAGAACCGTCAGGCCGTCTTTGGCGTAGAACAGGATCACCTCATTGCCGGGCGCTTTGCCGGTCACTCGTACGTCAGCGAGCGTAAAAGACTCCGCGAATTCGCCACCGGTGAAGCCGATTCCGGCTTGCGTGCGAACAGTGCTGTTCATACCGTCCGCGCCGACGGCGTAGCGGGCTCTGATCGTGTCGCCGTCGTCGAACGTCGCCGTGACGCCGTCGGCATCCTGGGTGATGCCGCGCAACGTCTTGGGCCGGACCACGTCGCCGCCGAGTTCGTGCAGCCGCTCGAGCAGCAGCCGCTCGGTGTCGGCCTGGGAAAGCATCAGGGTGTACGGGTGTTCGGTCGGCAGCTCGCTGAAATCGACGGGGATCAAGACGCGCCGGCCCTGTCGCATGGTGAATCGCGGTGCGATCACCCCGGCCTTGACCATCCGCCGGGTGACGTCGAGCTCTTCGAGCACTTCCAGGGTGCGGGCGTTGACGGCCGCGGCGCGGGACGTGTTGGCGCCCGAGGCCAGCTTGTCCACCACGGTCACCCGAATTCCGCGGCTGAGTAGCGCGGCAGCGAGTGTCAGGCCGGTCGGACCGGCGCCTACCACCAGGACATCGGTGTCGTTCATGGTCGGCTCCTCTCCCTCGTGAGTTAGTCAACGCTTGTTGGCATAACCCCATGCTGGCGCGCCGGCGGGGCTATGTCAACAGTTGTTGGCCTACAATTGTTGACATGAGACGGTCAGCAGACGAGACGAAGGCGGTGATCCTGGCGGCGGCCCGCGAGCGCTTCGGCGCGGTGGGCTTTCAGGGCGCGACGATTCGGGCCATCGCCGCCGACGCGGGCATCGATCCCGCGATGGTCATGCGTTACTACGGCAGCAAGGACAAGCTGTTCGCCGCCGCGGCCGAGTTCGACCTGCGGTTCCCCGACTTCACGAGTACCGACCCGGCCCAGGTCGGGCGGTCGCTGGTTCGGCACTTCCTCGAACGCTGGGAAGGCGACGAGGCGCTGGTGATCCTGCTGCGATCCAGCACCACTAATGGCGAAGCGGCGCAACGTATGCACGAGATCTTCGGTGCCCAGATCCGGCCACTGGTGGAGGCCTTCGTCCCGCCCCGAGACTCCGGCGTGCGGGCCGGGCTGATCGCGACCCAAATCCTCGGTATGGCATTGTGCCGCTTCGTGTTACGGCTGCCTCCGGTCGTCCAGATGAGCCGCGACGAGATCGTCGACTGGCTCGGCCCGACCATTCAGCGCTACCTCGGACTGCCGGACGGGTGATCGGGAGAGTCAAACCACGGCGACGTCTTCCGGCGTGTCGCGTGCGTGGTTTTTGTGTCGCGAGTCGCTGGGCGCGATCTCAGGGCAAGCCGATTCGGCGGTAACGCCGCAACCGAGCGGCCAGCCGCTCGGTTGCCGGTAGCGCGCGCAGCCCGTGCACCTCGGCGGCGATGGCGTGCGAGAGTCGCTGGCAGAACTCGACCGGTTCATCGGCGGCATCGGGATGCTCCGGCACCACGGCGTCGACAATGCCCGACACCAGCAGATCGAGCGACCGAATGCCTTGCGCGGCGGCCAGTTCCGCGGCGTGATCGGTGTCGCGGAAGACGATCGCGCTGGCGCCCTCCGGCGGCAGGGGCGCCAGCCAGCCGTGCAACGCCGCCAGCACCCGATCGGCGGGCACCATGGCCAGCGCCGGCCCACCGCTGCCCTGGCCGAGCAGCACCGACACAGTCGGGGTGTCGAGCGTGACCAGCTCGGCCAGGCACTGGGCGATCTGGCCGGCCAGCCCGCCCTGTTCGGCGTCGGCCGACAGCGCGGGCCCCGCGGTGTCGATCACCAACACCAGCGGCAGGCGCAGCTCGGCCGCCAGGGCCATGCCGCGCCGGGCCTCCCGCAGCGACGCGGGGCCCACCATCCCGCCCGTCACGCGCTGCTGTCCCAGAACCACCGCGGGCTGTCCGGCGAAGCGGGCCAGGGCCAACAGGGTCGTCGCCGCTTCCCCCCGCCCGGTTCCCGACAGCAGCACCAGATCGGTGGCGCCGTGGTGTAACAGCAGCCCGACGCCCGGACGGTCGGGGCGGCGGGACGCCACCACGGAGTCCCACGCCGGCACGTCGGGGATCGATTCGGGCGGCGGCGCCGCCGGTAGGGGCTCGGCCGGGTCGGCGATGACGGTCAGCGCGCGGTCGAGCATCCCGCGGAGCTCGTCGACCGCGACGACACCGTCGATCACGCCGTGGCGGTGCAGGTTTTCCGCGGTCTGGACGCCCTCGGGGAAGGGCTCGCCATAGAGCAGCTGGTACACCCGGGGGCCGAGAAAGCCGATCAGGGCTCCCGGCTCGGCGACCGTGACGTGACCCAGCGAACCCCACGACGCGAACACCCCGCCGGTGGTCGGATTGCGCAGGTAGACCAGGTAGGGCAGGTGCGCCTGCTTGTGCAGGCGCACCGCGGCGGCGATCTTCACCATCTGCAGAAAGGCGACCGTGCCTTCCTGCATGCGGGTGCCGCCGGAGCTCGGCGAGGCCAGCAACGGCAGGCCCTCGGCGGTCGCGCGCTGCACCGCGGTGGTGATCCGCTCGGCCGCGGCCACCCCGATCGAGCCGCCCAGGAAACCGAACTCGCACACCACGACCGCCACTCGGCGCCCGAAGATGCGGCCCTCGCCGGTCAGCACCGATTCGTCCAGGCCGGTGGCCGCCCGCGCGTCGGCCAATTCCCGCGAATACGCCTCGCTGACCGGCACGGCGAGCGGCTCGCTGTCCCAGCGGACGAAGGAACCGTCGTCGAGCACCGCGTCGCGCAGCTGAGCAGCCGTGATACGACTCACGACACGAGGCTATATAGGGTGGCTGCCATGATCGGTGTTACCCAGGCCGAGGCCGTGCTGACCATCGAGCTGCAGCGGCCCGAGCGCCGCAACGCCCTGAATTCCGAACTCGTCGAGGAGCTGCGGGAAACTTTCCAGAAGGCCAGCGACGGCACCGTTCGGGCCATCGTGCTGACCGGGCAGGGCACGGCGTTCTGCGCCGGTGCGGACCTGAGTGGCGATGCGTTCGCCGCCGACTACCCCGACCGGCTCATCGAGCTGCACAAGTTGATGGATGCCACGCTGATCCCGGTGATCGGCGCCATCAACGGTCCGGCCATCGGCGCGGGCCTGCAGCTGGCGATGCGATGCGATCTGCGGGTCGTCGCACCGGAGGCATTCTTTCAATTTCCGACCTCGAAATATGGCCTGGCGCTGGATAACTGGAGCATCCGTCGGCTGTCCTCGCTGGTCGGTCACGGGCGGGCCAGTGCGATGCTGCTGACCGCAGAAAAGCTGACGCCCGAAGTTGCGCTGCAGTGTGGATTGGCCAACCGCATCGGGACAGTGGCCGACGCCCAGGCGTGGGGCGCCGAGATCGCCGGCCTGGCGCCGCTGGCGATCCAGCACGCCAAGCGGGTGCTCAACGATGACGGCGCCATGGACGATTCGTTGCCGGTGCACAAGGAGCTCTTCGACAAGGCGTGGGGGAGCCAGGACGTCGTCGAAGCCCAGATGGCCCGCATCGAGAAGCGACCGCCCAAGTTCACGGGAGCCTGACCCTCATGCTGCGGGGGGCGCTGCGGCTGGCCGCGGGCACGGCGTCGCTGGCGGCCGGCGGCTGGGTGGTGCGGGCGCTGCACGGCGCACCGGCGGCCCTGGGTGCGCACCCCGCCGCGATCCGGGCCGTGGCCGAGGGGTCACCGAACTACCGCGACGGCGTATTCCTCAACCTCGACCCCGCCTCGAACTTCGTAATGGATCGCGAGGAACTGCGGCTCGTCGTCTGGGAGCTGATCGGCAATCGCAGCGTGGGCCGGCCCGCTTCGCCGATCCCGTTGGCCGCGCCGGCGCTCTTCGACGGTGATCCCAGGCGGCTCGCCGTCAGCTGGTTCGGCCACTCGACGGCCCTGTTGGAGATCGACGGCTACCGGGTGCTCACCGACCCGGTGTGGAGCGACCGGTGCTCACCGTCGGACATCGTCGGGCCGCAGCGGCTGCATCCGCCCCCGGTGCAACTGGAAGGGCTGCCTGCCGTCGATGCCGTCGTGATCAGCCATGACCATTACGACCACCTCGACATCGACACGGTGTTGGCGCTGGCCCGCACGCAGCGGGCACCCTTCTTCGTCCCCCTCGGCGTCGGCGCCCACCTGCGTGCTTGGGGGATCCCCGAGCACCGCATCGTCGAACTCGACTGGCATCAGAGCGCCAAGGTCGACGAGCTCATCGTGACTTGCCTGCCGGCGCGGCACTTTTCGGGACGCTTCCTGGACCGCAACACCACGCTGTGGGCGTCATGGGCCTTCGCCGGCCCGAATCATCGCGCCTATTTCGGCGGAGACACCGGCTACACCGAGAGCTTCACGCGCATCGGCGAAGAGCACGGGCCGTTCGACCTGACCCTGCTGCCCATCGGGGCCTACAACAGCGCGTGGCCGGACGTCCACATGAACCCCGAGGAGGCGGTCCGGGCGCACCTGGACCTCACCGAGGCCGGGCTGCTCGTGCCGATCCACTGGGGCACCTTCCGGCTGGCCCCCCACCCGTGGGCCGAGCCGGTGGAGCGACTGCTCTCCGCCGCGGAACCGGAACGGGTCAATGTCGCGGTGCCCGCTCCGGGCCAGCGCATCGATCCCACATCGCCGGTGAAATCGAATCCCTGGTGGCGGCTCTGAATTCTGAGGCCCGGCAACCTCCCCACGCTAAAGTTCCGCCATGACGAAACGCGCGGCCGCGGCCGCTGTCACGGTGCTGCTCGCCATGACCGGATGCGGGCCCGCGCAACCGGCTTCCAGCCCGCCCGCGCTCTCTGACGCACCCCCCAACGAGGTGTCCGGCGTTGCGATCCCCGCTGGCCGCATCGACGACGCCGTCGCGAAGGTCGACGGCCTGGTCGGCGACCTGATGAAGAGCACCGGCGTCCCGGGCATGGCGGTGGCTGTCGTTCACGGTGGAAAAGTTCTGTACGCCAAGGGCTTCGGCATCAAGGACGCCAGCAAGGGGCAGGGTCGAGGCAACAGGGTGGACGCGGACACCGTCTTCCAGTTGGCGTCGGTATCCAAATCGGTCGGCTCGACGGTGGTCGCGCACGAGGTCAGTGAGAACGTGGTCGCCTGGGACACGCCGGTCGTGTCCAAGCTGCCGTGGTTCACGCTCAGCGATCCCTACGTCACCAGCCACGTGACCGTCGCCGACCTCTATTCGCATCGTTCCGGGCTGCCCGACCACGCCGGTGACAAACTCGAAGACCTGGGTTATGACCGGCGGCAGACCCTCGAGCGGCTGAAGTTCCTGCCGCTGGCCCCATTTCGGGCCAGTTACGCCTACACCAACTACGGGGTGACGGCGGCGGCCGAGGCGGTGGCCACCGCGGCGGGCAAGTCGTGGGAGGACCTGTCGGACCAGGAGCTGTACCGGCCGCTGGGAATGACCTCGACGAGTTCCCGGTTCGCCGACTTCCTCGCCCGGCCCAACCGCGCTGTGAACCACATCAAGATCGACGGCAGATGGGAGCCCCGATTCCAGCGCGACCCGGACGCGCAGTCGCCGGCGGGCGGCGTGAGTTCGTCGGTGAACGACATGGCGCGCTGGCTGATGATGTTGCTGGGCAACGGAACTTACAACGGCCAGCGGATCACCTCGGCGGAAGCCTTACTGCCGGCGATCAGTCCGCGGATGGTTTCGACACCCGCGAAGACCCCCGGGGCGCGCACCGGGTTCTACGGATACGGCTTCAACGCGTCGGTCGATTCGTCGGGGCGCACCGAATACAGCCATTCGGGCGCCTTCGATCTCGGCGCGGCGACCAACTTCGTGGTGCTGCCCTCGGAGGACCTGGCCATCGTCGCGCTGACCAACGGTGCGCCCTACGGCATCCCGGAAACGCTGACCGCCCAATTCATGGACCTCGTTGAGTATGGCCAGATCCGCGAGGACTGGGGCGCTCTCTACAACAAGGCGATCGGCTGGCTGAACAACCCGGAGGGCTCGCTGGTCGGCAAGCAGCCGCCGGCGAACCCCGCCCCGGCCAGGCCGCTCGGCCAATACGCCGGCGTGTACGCCAACGACTACTGGGGCCCGGCCGTCGTCACCGAACGGGACGGGGCGCTGCAACTGACGATGGGACCGAAGAACCGGGCGGTCCCCCTGACGCACTGGGACGGCGACACCTTCACCTTCGGTCTGACCGACGAAAATGCCCCGCCCGGAACGGTTTCCAAGGCCGTGTTCTCCGGAAACACCCTCAATTTGGAGTACTACGACTCCGACAAGCTTGGGACGTTCACCCGATGATCCCCGGATTGACCGATGCCGAGGTGGCGCAGCGGGTCGCCGATGGCAAGAGCAACGCTGTCCGCGAACGCGCCACCCGCAGCATCCCGGACATCGTGCGGGCCAACGTCTTCACCCGGATCAACGCGATCCTGGGCGTGCTGCTGCTGATCGTGCTGGCGACGGGCTCGCTGATCAACGGGATGTTCGGCCTGCTCATCGTCGCCAACAGCGTCGTCGGCATGGTGCAGGAAATCCGGGCCAAGCAGACACTGGATGCGCTGGCGATCGTGGGGCAGGCGAAACCATTGGTGCGCAGGGAATCCGGGACGAGGACTCTGCCGCCCGCACAGGTGGTCCTCGATGACATCATCGAACTCGGACCCGGCGACCAAGTCGTCGTCGACGGCGAGATCGTCGAGGAGACGAACCTGGAGATCGACGAGTCGCTGCTGACCGGTGAGGCCGACCCGATCGGCAAGGCCACGGGCGACGCCGTGATGTCGGGCAGCTTCGTCGTCGCCGGGTCGGGCGCCTACCGCGCCACCAAGGTCGGGCCGGAGGCCTACGCGGCCAAGCTCGCCGAGGAGGCCAGCAAGTTCACCTTGGTCAAATCCGAACTGCGCAACGGCATCAACCGGATCCTGCAGTTCATCACCTACCTGTTGGTGCCTGCCGGCCTGCTGACGATTTACACCCAGTTCTTCACCACCCACGCGGGCTGGCGGCAGTCGGTGCTGCGGACAGTGGGTGCGCTGGTGCCGATGGTGCCCGAGGGGCTGGTCTTGCTGACATCGGTCGCGTTCGCCGTCGGGGTCGTCCGGCTCGGCCAGCGCCGGTGCCTGGTGCAGGAGTTGCCCGCCATCGAGGGGCTCGCCCGGGTTGATGTGGTCTGCGCGGACAAGACCGGCACCCTGACCGAAAACGGCATGCGCGTCGCGGGGGTCGAGGAACTCGAAGCGGTGCAACGGAACAACGTCGAGGAGGCGCTGGCGACGCTGGCCGCCGCCGACCCGCGCCCCAACGCCAGCATGCAGGCGATCGCGGAGACCTATCAGCGGCCGCCCGACTGGACCGTCACGGCGACCGCCCCGTTCAAGTCGGCCACCAAGTGGAGCGGGGTGTCCTACGGCGACCGCGGCAATTGGGTGATCGGGGCGCCGGACGTGCTGCTCGATCCGGCGTCGGAAGCGGCCGAGCGGGCCGAGCGCATCGGCGCGCAGGGGTTGCGGGTGCTGCTGGTCGGAACCGGCGATGTGACCGTCGACCACCCGGACGCACCGGGCCGCGTCACCCCCGTCGCGCTGGTGGTTCTGGAGCAAAGGGTCCGCCCGGACGCCGCGGAGACGTTGGATTACTTTGCCGAGCAGGGTGTTTCGGTGAAGGTGATCTCCGGCGACAACGCGGTGTCCGTGGGGGCCGTAGCCGACAAACTCGGATTGCGCGGCGAGACGATGGACGCGCGCCGGCTGCCGTCCGAACCCGCGCAACTGGCCGACGCGCTGGATGCTTACACCACGTTCGGCCGGGTGCGGCCCGACCAGAAGCGGTCGATTGTGCACGCACTGCAATCGCACGGGCATACCGTCGCGATGACCGGAGACGGCGTCAACGACGTGCTGGCCCTCAAGGATGCCGACATCGGCGTCGCGATGGGCGCCGGCAGCCCGGCGTCGCGGGCCGTCGCACAAATCGTGTTGCTGGACAACAGATTCGCCACCCTGCCGTACGTCGTCGCCGAGGGCCGACGGGTGATCGGCAACATCGAGCGCGTGGCCAACCTGTTCTTGACCAAGACCGTCTACTCGGTGCTGCTGGCGCTGCTGGTCGGCATCGAATGCCTGTTCGCCAAGGTGATCAAAGCGGACCCCTTGTTGTACCCGTTCCAGCCGATTCACGTGACGATCGCGGCGTGGTTCACCATCGGAATCCCGTCGTTCATCCTCTCGCTCGCCCCCAACAACGAACGCGCCTATCCGGGCTTCGTCCGGCGGGTGCTGAGCTCGGCGCTGCCGTCCGGGCTGATCGTCGGGACCGCGACCTTCGCTTCCTACCTGCTGGCCTACCACGGTCGGCACGCGACCTTTCAGCAACAGGAGCAGGCGTCCACCGCGGCCCTGATCACGTTGCTGATGACGGCGCTGTGGGTGCTCGCGGTGGTCGCTCGCCCCTACCAGTGGTGGCGGGTCGCGCTGGTGATCGCCTCGGCCCTGGCCTACGTCGTGATCTTCAGCATCCCGCTGGCCCGCAAGGCGTTTCTGCTCGATCCATCCGACGTGGTGGTGACCTCGACCGCCGTGGGTATCGGTGTGCTGGGCGCCGCCGCCGTCGAGGCGATGTGGTGGATCCGGGCGCGGATGCTGGGCGTGCAGCCGCGGATGTGGCGCTGACCACCCGGAGCACGGGCCCGCAGGGTTAGTAGGATTTGCGGCGGGGAAAGGACGGGTGCATGGGATTCTTCGACAAGGCCAAAGACCTGTTGTCGCAGAACGCCGACAAGGTCGGGACGGCGATCGACAAGGCCGGCGAGTTCGTCGACGACAAGACGCAGGGCAAGTACTCCGACACCATCCACAAAGTGCAGGAAGAAGCCAAGAAGGCAGCCGAGGCCGCGGCAAAAGGCGACGACCAGAACTGAGCTCATGGCGAAACTCTCCGGATCCATCGATGTCCCGTTGCCACCCGAGGTGGCGTGGAAGCATGCCTCCGACCTGTCCCGCTACAAGGACTGGCTGACCATTCACCGGGTGTGGCGCAGCAAACTGCCCGACGACATCGACAAGGGCACGGTCGTGGAGTCGATCGTCGAAGTCAAGGGCATGTACAACCGGATCAAATGGACGGTGGTGCGGTACAAGCCGCCGGAGGGCATGACGCTCAACGGGGACGGTGTCGGCGGCGTGAAGGTCAAGCTGATGGCGAAGGTTCAGCCCGCCGAGGAGGGCTCCATCGTCAGCTTCGACGTCCACCTCGGCGGCCCGGCGCTGTTCGGCCCGATCGGGATGATCGTCGCCGCCGCCCTGCGGGGCGACATCAACACGTCACTGGAGAACTTCGTCACGGTGTTCACCCGGCCCGATCCCGGCATGAATGGACACGGCGGCGTTCACCGCTGATCGCCTCGGCCACCGGTCCCGAGTCGGTTAATCTCGCTAGCATGACTCGCCGGCTGCGTCCTGGGTGGCTGGTGGCGCTTTTCGCGTTGGTGATCTCGGCCAGTGCGTGGCTGCCGTGGCTGACGACGGCCGTCAACGGCGGGGGCTGGGCCAACGCCATCGGGGGCGCGCACGGCAACCTGGAACTTCCGCGCGGGTTCGGCGCGGGTCAGCTCATCGTGCTGCTGTCCTCGGCGCTGCTGGTCACCGGCGCGATGGTCGGCCGCGGCCTGTCGGTGCGGCTGGCTTCGGTTGGCGCACTGTTGATCTCGCTGCTGATCGTCGCGCTCACGGCCTGGTACTACAAGCTGAACGTCAATCCGCCGGTGTCGGCGCAGTACGGCCTCTACGTCGGCGCGGTGGCGGCGGTGTGCGCGGTGGTGTGCTCGATCGCGGCGGTCATCACGGCGTTGGCTTCCCGACGGTCCGGCCGCTGAGGATTCAGGGCGACGGGAACTCGTGCTTGCCCGAGCTGGCGCTCTCGCTGGGCTCGTTGACGCCGAACACGAAGGGCGCGAACACGATTTCGCGGCCGTCGGGGTCGCGGTAGGTGAACGCGCCCGTCGCCTCCCAGTACGGATGTTGTTCGACCGGCTCGTGCCCGGCGGCCCGAAGCCGTGCGATCGCCTCCTGCTGCGCCCGGCGGTCGGGGAAGTAGAGGCACAGCTGTTCGTGCGGGTCGACCGCGACGGGCTCGACGGATTCCACGATTTCCAGGGTCAGGTTCCAGCTGGGCAGGCCGAAGATGGCGCCGTTGCTGCCGTAGCTCTCGCCGAACGTCTCGAAGAGCGGCAGCCCGACGAGTTCGCGGTAGAACCGCACCGTGTCCTGAAAGTTCGACGACCGGCGGGCGAACCGGATCCCGCCGATCGGCGCGAGCTGCGGGGGCCAGTGCGTGGTGCGGCGGGGGTTGTGCGCCATCACAGCCCGACCGCTCCGGCCGCCGACTCGGCGGTGTTCCAGTGTCGCAGCTGTGCGCCGGGTGCCCACGTCGAATGGGTACCGCTCGAGATGCGCTCGGGCAGTTGAAGTTTGCACACCGGCCCGTCGGCGATCCGGCCCGCGTCGAAGATCACGCAATAGGAGGCATCGGCGTTCATGTCGGTGGTGAGCGTGACGAGGTAGCCGTCGTCCTCGCCGGTGGCACCGACTCGCGGCGCCATCGCCGTCTCGCTTCCGTAGACGCCTTCGCCGAAGGCGAATTTCTGTTGGCTTCCGGTTTGCAGGTCGTGTTTGACCAGCCCGTCGAACAGGAACCAACCGGGTTTGCCGGTCGCGGCGTAGGCGTAGCGGTAGTTGCCCGCGGCGTAGTCGGGGTTGATGGTGCCGAACTCGGTGATGGAGTCCGACAGCCGTTCTTCCCGCACGGCGCCGGTTGTCAGATTGAACCGCCACCGATGCAGCCGCGACTGCAGCCGGTCGAGCGCCAGGAAGCGAAACAGCTTGTCCCACTTCGACCCACCGGTGTCGGCCGGGGAAGGGTCACCCTCGAAGAATCCGTCGAGCACGATCTCGTCGCCGTCTTCGTAGGCGTTGACGAAGTGCAGCACGAAGGTCGGGTCCGCCTCGAACCATCGGATGTCGGCGGGCCCGCCGCGGCGGGGGAGGATCGCGAAGCGTGACGGGATGTCCGGGAAGAAGCGCGGCACGTGCACGTCGTGCTCGAGCAGGGCGGGGTCCCAGAACAACGGGAAATCGTTGAGGATGACGTAGTTTTCGGTGAACGCCATGTCGTGGGGCAGGCGCGGCCCCGGCAGTGGGATGTCGACGTAGTGGACCAGCTCGTTGCTCTGGTCGACGACGCCGTAGCGCATGTACGGGTCCCGCTTGCTGTAGTTGAAGAACAGCAGCTCACCGGCCTTGGCGTCGACCTTCGGGTGCGCGGACACGCCCCAATCGGTGGGGAACCGCCCGTTCCAGGTCTCCTTGCCCAGGTTCTCACCCGAACACGGATCGACCCGGTACAGGTCGCCGCACTGGTAGAAGCTGGTCAGCGCCACGCCCCGGTGCACGATGACGTCGGTACTCGACGCGTCCTTCATCCGGGTGCGAGCGCCCCAGCCGTCTTCGCGCTTGGCCAGTTGCACCGGCTCGGCCAGCCCCGGCCAGAGCGGCTCGCCGGCTTCGTTCTCCGCCAGGAAGCCATCGGTGCGTACGAAACGGTTGCGGTAGAACGCCTTTCCGTCGCGGAAGCCGACCATGTGCAGCATGCCGTCGCCGTCGAACGGGTGGTAGGTCTTCAGCGCCGGGTGCAGCGGGTTCTCGGTGTTGCGGAGGTAGATGCCGTCCAGGTCGCGCGGGATCTCCCCCTCCACCGCGGTGAGGTCGTCGTCGTCCCACTCGGTGGTCTGGGGACGCCACGGTCCGGTCCGGTACGGGTGGTCGTCGTCCTCGGGCAGCGTGGACAGAAACTTGCCGACGATCGCGACGTCCATGTCACACACCTGCTGCCGTGCTGACAACGAAACTCACCGTGGTGGCGGTGCTGCCGCCGAAATTGAGGGTGCCGAAGGTCTTTGCCCCGTCGACCTGGTACTCGCCGGCCGCGCCGCTGACCTGTTTGGCCGCGTCGAGCAGCATGCGCACGCCCGACGCCCCGACCGGGTGGCCGCCACCGATCAGACCGCCGCTCGGGTTGATCGGCAGCCGGCCGCCGATCTCGATCTCGCCGTTCTCGATCGCTTTCCACGACTCGCCCGGGCCGGTCAGGCCAATGTGGTCGATCGCCAGGTACTCGCTGGGTGTGAAGCAGTCGTGCACCTCGTACCCGTCGAGGTCGTCGAGGGCCAGCCGCGCGCGCCGCAGCGCGTCTTGCACGGCGGCCCGCACGTGCGGGAGCACGTAGGGGTCGTCGGCGGCCCGGTCGAGCTTTTGCCGCAGACCCAGTCCCACCGTGCGGTGTCCCCAGCCGTTGATGCGGCCGATGGGCCGCGCATCGGGATGGGCGCGCAGATAGGCGTCGCCGACCAGAACCAATCCCGCGCCGCCATCGGTCATTTGGCTGCAGTCGAAGCGCCGCAGCCGGCCCTCGGTGATCGGGTTGGTGGTGTCGTCGTCCGTGATGGGGTCGGGGACCGTCCACCCGCGCGTCTGGGCGTTCGGGTTGCGCCGCGCGTTCGCGAAGTTGAGCTGCGCGATCGCCCGCAGGTGCGCGTCGTCCAGGCCGTAGCGGCGGTCGTATTCGTCGGCGACCTGAGCGAACATCGACGGCCACAGGTAGCGGGCGCCGGCCCCCTCGTGACCCGTCCAGGCGGCGGCCCCCAGATGCTGGGCCGCGGTGTCGCCGGGCACGGTTTTCTCGAGCTCGACGCCGAGCACCAGGGCGGTGTCGTAGGCGCCCGACCGCAGATCCGCCATCGCCGACAACGCCGCGATGCTGCCCGACGCGCACGCCGCTTCGTGCCGGGACGCGGGGGTGTCCCAGAGGTCGGCGCAGACCGTGGCCGGCATCGCGCCGAGGTGGCCCTGGGCGGCAAACATTTCGCCGAACGCGTTCGCGACGTGCACCACTTCGATGTCGGCGGCGTTCACTTTGGCGGCGGCGAGCGTGCCCTCGACGACCTCGGCGGTCAGGGCGGCGAAGTCGCGGCCCTCCTTGTTCAGGTTGCGGGCGAAGTCGGTTTGCCAGCCGCCCAGGATCCACACGTCCGTCGAGCCATCCATACGCGCACGGTACTCCTGGATCGCCTCGGCGTTGAGGTCTGTCCGCGAGGGGGCGGGGTGAACGGGGTGCCCGAAGATGGGGCGGCCCCGTCGGCTCTCGGGCTGAACCGACGGGACCTAGGCGAACGCGAAGGCCGGCCGACGCGTGCGCCTCTCATGGAACATTGCCCCGTACCGCGGACGACAAACATGTGAAGTCAACCTCCTGGCCTGTTCGATGGGGGCCACCGCTTGGGTGCCGCGCCCACCCGCGGCTCAGACGGCCCCGGGGACGAGCTCGGTGGGGTCCGGTCCGTCCGGCTGACCTGCCGTGATGCCGCCGTGTTTGCGGGCGTCGGCCAGGTCGATTGCCGCCAGGTCTATGCCCCTCGTCTCGACGGCGGTGACGACGGCCACGGCGCTCACCGCGGCGGTCGCCGCCAAATACCAGGAGATCGGCACCGCGGATTTGTACGTCTGGAGTAAGCGCACCGCGATGATCGGTGCCAGCGAACCGGCCACGATCGAGGTGACCTGGTAGCCGAGCGACACCCCCGAATAGCGCATCCGGGTGGGAAACATCTCGGCCATGGCCGCGGGCTGGACCGCATACATGAGGCCGTGAATCACCAGGCCGAGGACGATCGCCGACAAGATGACGGCGTTACGGCCGCTGTTCATCATCGGGAACGCGAAGAAGCCCCAGGTGCACGCGCTGATCGCACCGATGAAATAGATTGGGCGCCTGCCAAATCGGTCACTGAGTCGTCCGGCCAGCGGGATGACGACGAAGTGGACCGCGTGCGCCACCAGCAGCCACCACAGGATGGTCTTGGTGTCGGCGTGCACGTGGACTTTCAGATAGGTGATCGAGAAGGTGACGACGAGGTAGTACATCGTGTTCTCGCCGAGCCGCATGCCCATGGCGGTGAAAACGCCACGTGGGTAACGCTTTAACACCTCGACCACGCCGACGCGGGCGGTACTGACCCGCTCCAGCTGCCGTTGCGCCTCGTAGAAGATCGGCGCGTCGGTCACCTTGGTGCGGATGTAATAGCCGATCAGCACGACGATCGCGGACAGCCAGAAGCCGACGCGCCAGCCCCAGCTCAGGAATGCCCGGTCCGACAGCGTCGAGGTGAGAATCAGCAGCACGACGGTGGCCAGCATGTTTCCGCCCGGCACGCCGGCCTGCGGCCAGCTGGCCCAGAAGCCGCGACTGGACGTCGGGCTGTGCTCGGCGACCAGCAGGACCGCCCCGCCCCACTCGCCGCCGACGGCGAAGCCCTGTGCGAACCGCAGCACCACGAGCAGCGCCGGGGCCCAGTACCCGATCTGGGCGAAGGTGGGCAGGCACCCCATCGCGAACGTGGAGACACCGACCAACAACAGGCTGAGCTGCAGCAGCCTCTTGCGGCCGTACCGGTCGCCGAGCTGACCGAAGACGATCCCACCGAGCGGGCGGGCGGCGAAGCCGACGGCGTAGGTCACGAAGGCGGCGAGGATCGCGTCGAGTTCGTTGCCGCCGCGGGGAAAGAACACCTTGCTGAAGACCAGGGTTGCGGCGGTGCCATAGAGGAAGAACTCGTACCATTCGACGACCGTGCCGGCCATGGATGCGGCGACCACGCGGCGCAGATACGCCTGGCTTTCGAATAGCTTGCCACGCAGGCCATTACGGTCACTCATGGTCGCCCTCCTCGGCGTGCCGCCCACCCGGGGCGCCGACCGAGTTTGCCGAGACCGGCGTTACTGCTAGACCGCGGCGACGGCGGGTGTGCTGGCGGATCGGAGCGTACCTGGCGAGCACGCTCCACGCACGGTCTCCCGCCCGTGCGCCCGTCGCGGCCGTCCGGCTCACGGGTCCCGTAATCACGACGAAACGGGCACAGGCGGGAGTGCCCGCCGCCGCACAGCGACAAGTTGGGGTGGCCGGACGTCGCGACCGGATTGACGCTCAGAGGCGGGCGGGCACGCGCTCGGTTGAGCGGCGCGAAGCCACTCGCATCGCCGACGATCGTTACGGAAGCGGCGGTGCCGGTGGCGCCGACGGGGCCGGCGGCGCGGAGAGAGTCGACGGCGGCGCCAGGGTCGTGAGCGGGGTGGGCGTGGTGGTGGGCGCCTGGGTTTCGGTGCCCGCCGGTGCCGCGGTCATGGCGGGACCGGCGCCGTGGCCCAGCCAAGCCGCCGCGGCGACGGAAACGCCGGCGATCGTCAGCAGTGCGTTGCGCTGGTCTTTCATCAGGACCTCCCTGCTCGAAGACAAGATCCGCATAGCGAATCACTTAAACCCGTTATACGGATCAACATGTCACGGAAGAATAACACCGAAATCGGCGCCGGCAACACCTGCAAACAAGGCGAGAACGTCGCTCGACCGCCATGGGTTACGGGAAGTTCCGAGCGGTCTACTGCGGAAAACGGCAGCCGGCTCGCAGGGTGATGGCGTTAGCCCAGGAGGTGCGCGAGCTAATCGCTCGATACGCGCAATTCCCGTGCGATCGGCCGCGTTGCGACACGGTCACGGATGGATACCTATCGTCGCATCACTAGTCACAACAACCGCTCTAATCACTATCGTCACATGAGCCAACTGCGGACGTCAATGCGGTGTCCCGCCGCTCGAAAGGTGTTACATGTCGGCGATTCTTCGAAGTGTGTCGCTCTCGATGGCGTCGGCGGCCGCAGTCGGACTCGTCTTCGTGGTCGGGCCCGCGCCGATGGCTTTTGCCACCCCGTGTGGCGCACCGGAAGCGAACGTGGAGCCGCCCGTCGCGCCGCCGGCGATGCCCGCACCCCAGCCGGTCGTCCAGCCGCCGACCGGACGCCGGCCGACGCACACGAATGACCAGGCACCCCTGCCCAGGCTGGGCCCGCTGATCTCCCAGTTCCTCAAACCGACGACTCCGGGTCGCCAGGTCGCCCCGATGAGACCCCAGGCCGAGGTCCTCCCGCCCGGGCCCAATCCGCCCGTACCCGGTCTGCCGCAGCCACCGAACGCCGGTCAGCTGCAGCCCAACGCCGCCCCGGTCCCGCAGCCGCAGCCGGCGCCACCGCCGCCCTCGATCGCGGGCGCGCCCACGTCGCTCGTCGACTGGGTGACCGGGCCCGACGGCCCGAACAAGACCCTGCAGCGTTTCAGCATCTCGGGTACCGACCTCGGGATCGCCTGGGACAACGGCGATCCCATGAATCGCCAGGTTCTGATGGCGTTCGGGGACACCTTCGGCTACTGCAAAGTCAAGGGCCAGCAGTGGCGCTACAACACGTTGTTCCGCAGCTCGGACCATGACCTGTCGCACGGCATCCACATCGCGGACGGCCTCCCCAACGATCGGTACTCCGGGTCACCGGTGTGGACGACAAGCCTGTCCAAGCAGGTCGTCAACACGATCCACAAGGCCGCGCACGAGACGGGAATCATCCCGACCGCCGGCATCTCGATCGGCCGGACGCAGTACATGAGCTACATGTCCATCCGGCAGTGGGGCCGCGACGGCGAATGGTCCACGAACTACTCGGCGATCGCCAGGTCCAATGACAATGGCCAGAATTGGGGAATCTTCCCGACTTCGATCCGGACGGCCTCCGCGGACGCCATCCCGGGAGCCGGGTTCACCCCCGGCAATGAGAACTTCCAAATGGGTGCGTTCATGAAGGGCAACGACGGTTACCTCTACCAGTTCGGAACCCCTTCGGGGCGCGGCGGCGCCGCATTCCTGTCGCGAGTGCCACCGGGCCAATTGCCCGACCTCACCAAATATCAGTACTGGAACGGCGACGAGGGCGGCCGCTGGGTCCCCAACAACCCGGGCGCGGCGACGCCGATCTTCCCCGGCCCGGTGGGCGAGATGTCGGCCCAGTACAACAGCTACCTGAAGCAGTACCTGGTGCTCTACACCAACGGCGGCAGCAACGACGTGGTGGCGCGGACCGCGCCCGCCCCGCAGGGACCGTGGAGCCCCGAGCAACCGCTCGTGTCGTCGTTCTCAATGCCCGGCGGCATCTATGCGCCGATGATCCACCCCTGGTCGTCGGGCCGGGACCTCTACTTCAACCTGTCGCTGTGGTCGGCATACGACGTGATGCTGATGCACACCGTCTTGCCCTAATCGTGACCGTGTCGCACCCCAAATAGTCGGCAAAGCAGGCGCACCCTGAAGAAAGCGGGGGCCCAGCGAGAGAGGAGATCGGCGATGATCACCTTCGAGAACCCGGCCACGTCGACCGCCGGCAAGCCACGGCGGCCAGACATCGAGGTGCGCATCGAGGGTGTGCACCGCAGAGACGGCGCCGTTCGCCTTGGCATCCTGCTCGACGGGCGGATGGCCACATAGCCGAGCGCGTCGCGGCCGGCCGCAAGGGCCGGGGCAATATAGACGCGTGAGTTGGGCGAAGCGCGAAGCGAGGGCGCTCGCGGAGACGAGTCTGACCGGCGACGCGTTGCTCGCTGAGCTGGAAGACTATGTCCGCGCGAACAATCCGCAGTTGACGGACGTCCGGCTGGAGCGGGCGACCCCGACCGAGGAGTACGACGCCACCGTCCGGCCGCCGAGGCGGTGGTACGACGTCACTTACCTGGCCGACGACGGCGAGGGATACGGCATTCGACCGTAGGCCTTGCGGCCGAACGGCTTGCCGGTTCCCAGACCGACTACACCAACACGCAACGAGCTCGCCCCGTGACGATGCCACCGGGTTCGAGAATTGCTGTTGATCATCTCAATCGTCAGGCGCGCGCAGCGCCGCCTCGACGCTAGGGATTCGCTGAGGTACTTCCGTCGCTGAACCGCCGAGGCTACTCTGCTGAGAACGCTGTTCTCCTGCAGCGAGTACGCCGACTCGGAAGGGCTGACGGTGAGCGAGTTCGACTACGTCGTGGTGGGCGGCGGGTCTGCGGGGTGCGTATTGGCAGATCGGCTCAGTGTTGACCCCGGCAACAAAGTCTTGCTCCTCGAGGCTGGCGGCACCGACCGCAACCCGTTGGTGTCAATGCCCAAGGGCTTCGCGTTCTTGATGAAAAACCCGCGCTACGTGTGGGAATACGACGTGGAACCGTTTGGGCCGCACCGACAGCAGGAGCATTGGGTCAGGGGCAAGCTACTCGGCGGGTCGAGTTCGATCAATGGGCTGGTCTACAACAGGGGGCAGGCGGCCGACTACGACGATATCGTCGCCCGCGGCAATCCCGGCTGGGGTTGGGACCAGATGCTGCGCGTCTTCCGGACTATCGAGGATCACAGTCTGGGCCCCTCCGCGGTCCGCGGCGCCGGCGGCCCCGTCGGTGTAAGCGTTATCAACACCCACGACGAGGTCTCCGAGGCGCTGATGGATGCCGCGACCACTCTGGGCATCAAGCGGGTCGAGGACATCAACGCCTCCGACGAGGAGCGCACCGGGTACACCGCGGCCACGATGCGGAAGGGTAAACGAGTCAACTCCGCGAGGGCTTTTCTGCACCCCGCTATGAAGCGGCCCAACCTCACGGTGCTGACCGGCGCAATCGCCCAACGAATCGTCTTCGAATCCGATCGCGCCGTGGGTGTGGAGGTGAGTTCGGCCAAGGGCAAGCAGGAGCTCCGGGCCTCCCGCGAGGTGATCGTCTCGTGCGGGAGTTTGGCAACTCCGAAGCTGTTGCAACTGTCGGGGATTGGGCCGAAAGACGTATTGACCGCGGCCGGCGTCGACGTCAGGGTGGACAGCCCGCGAATCGGCGAGGGATTGCGCGAGCACCGGTGCATACCGCTGCAGATGCGGCTCAAAGACAACAAGGGCTACAACCGGTTTCTGTCCACCCCCGTTGGCCAGGCGCGCGCGGGGCTGCGCTATCTGACCACCCGCAAGGGGCCGATCGGCACCGCCGCCTACGACATGCTCACTTTCATCCGCGCCGACCCGGCGAGCGAACGGCCCGACGCGCAAGTGCTCATGACACCCTTCTCGTTGGGTGTCGGGCCCGTTGACGGGGGCATCGAAGGCCGGGCGGGCCTATCCCTCCTGGGCTTCGTTCTGCGGCCGACCAGTCAGGGCTCGGTGCGGATTCGATCGGCCGACCCCAGTCAGCCGCCGCGCGTCGAGGTCGCATACCTCGAAACCGATTACGACAAAAGGGTATCGGTGGCAATGTTCCGGCGCATGCGGGACATCGTCGAGCAGCATCCCGTGGCCGACATGATCTTTTCCGAGATCGAACCCGGGCCCGCGGTCGACGACGACGACAGCATCCTGCGGGCGGGACTCCTCTACGGCGGCGCCGGGTATCACGCGTCCGGGGCGTGCGCGATGGGCCCGGCGGAATCCGACCCGTTGGACGCCCGCCTGCGTGTGCGTGGGGTGCCCGGGCTGCGCGTCGTCGACGTGTCCATCCTGCCGACGATGGTGGCCGGCAATCTCAACGGCCCCATCATGGCGATGGCCTGGCGGGCCGCCGAAATGATCCTCGAGGACCGATGACCGATCGACAGTTAGGACAGTTGCCATGACCGCTGTGATGCAAGGGATCCGCGTCCTCGAGGTCGCCGAGCACACCTTCGTTCCCGCGGCTTCGGCGATCCTGTCCGACTGGGGCGCGGACGTGATCAAGGTGGAACCCGCCGAGCGCGGCGACGCGATGCGCGGCATCATGTCGACCGGCAACCTGGGCCTCGACGGTGGTGCATGGCATCCGCTGCTGCAACACTCCAATCGCGGAAAGCGAAGCATCGGTTTGGATTTGAGCACGCCCGAAGGCGTCGACATCCTCTACAAGTTGGCGGCGACGTGCGACGTCTTCCTGACCAACAAGCTGCCCGCGGTGCGTTCCAAGCTGCGCATCGACGTCGACGACATCCGGGCCGCCAATCCCAACATCGTTTACGTCCGTGGATCAGGGTTCGGCTCGCGCGGCCCGGACGCCGATCGCGGGGGATATGACGTGTTGGGATACTGGTGCCGCGCCGGGGTCGCCTACGGGGCCAAACCCGTTGAATTCGAGGCGATTCCGGGCCAACCCGCGCCCGCGTACGGCGACTCGATCGGCGCGATGACCATCGCGGGCGGCATCTCGGCGGCACTGCTGCATCGCGAACGCACGGGCCAGCCGCCGGTTGTCGACGTGTCGCTTCTCGCCACCGGAATGTGGGCGATGGGGGCCGCCATCGCGTTGTCGCACGAGTTGAACCATCCGTGGGGCCAGTTCCCGGTCGGCACAGATGTGGGCAACCCGCTGGTGGCCACCTACCAGACGTCGGACGGGCACTGGTTGCAATTGGCGTGCCTGCAGGGATTCCACTACTGGCCCGAGACTTGTCGGGTGATGGGCCTGGCCGAATTGGTCGATGACGAGCGGTTCGCCGATGTCGCAAGCTTCGCCGCGAACAGCCCCGTCGCGAGGTCGATCCTCGCCGAGCGGTTCGCCTCTGCGCCGCTGGCCGAATGGAAGCAACGCCTCGGCGACTTCCGTGGCCAGTGGGCGCCGGTGCAGGACTCTATCGAGGTGACCGCCGACCCACAGGTCATCGCCAACGGGTATGTGGTTCAGGCCGAGGCCGCCTCGGGTGAGAAGCACCCGCTGGTGGCCACGCCCGTCCAGTTCGACGAGGAGTCGGCACCGACGCGACGCGCGCCCGACTTCAATGAACACGGGGACGCGATTTTGACCGACGACCTCGGCATGGACTGGGACGACATCATCGACCTAAAGGTCAAGGGCGTCGTCGCGTGACCGCCGCCGACGCGTTGGTCGACGAGCTGCGTATCCGCGGGGTGATCGAGCGCTACTGCGCGTTACTCGACAGCGGCGCGACCGATGAACTGCTCGAATTGTTCGACGAGAATTGTTCGTTCGCCGCGATGGGACGGACCTACCGGGGCCGCGCCGAGCTGGCGGCGCTGTAGGCGGGTCTGCGGCCCACCGACCGCCCTGGCACCCTGCATGCTGTCGTCAATCCCGTCATCACCGTCGACGGCGACCGTGCGAGCGCTGTGAGTGGTTGGGCCATGCTGGACCGAAGCGGTCAGGAAGGTGCGACGGTCATCGCCCTGGCGGGGCGCTACCTGGATAGATTGGCCCGCGGATCCGACGGGGTGTGGCGCTTCACCGATCGCCGCGTGCAGACCCTTGCCAGGCCGGCGGCAACAGCCGAACAACGCACCTGACGGCCCCGTGCGTAATCGAAGTCACTACATGTTCTCATCATGAGCACTGCGTGTATCCGTTGGCCGAGGCCAACGTTATCGGCTAATGGAAACGCCGGCTCGCTACGCTGTGGTGTGTGAGCAAATCGGGAACCGACGTGTCGGCCTGGTTGACGTCGGCGCCACGGCCGGAGTCGCGCTGGCGGGTGCGCTCGACGGAGCGGGCGACCGAGGATGTGCGCAAACGGGCTCAGGCGCGCAGCGACCGGTTCCTGCACATCGCGCTGGAATTGCTCAGTGAGGGAGGCGCGGAAAATCTCTCCGTCCGAAAGGTCGTCGAACGATCCGGCATGTCACTGCGGTCTTTCTACCAATCGTTCAGCGGTACCGACGACCTTTTCCTGGCCATCTACGAAGAAGCCACGCTCGGCGGCCTTGAGCGGCAGCTGGCCGCGGTCGCCGAAGCGGGCACCGACCCGGTGGATCGCCTTCGGGCCTTCATGCAAGCCGAGTGGTTGGCGTCCGATCCGGCCCCGCCACTGTTGCAGCGCTCGTTGGTCAGCTTTCATCAGCGGCTCAGCGAAACCCGTCCGGCCGAGCTTTCGGCCTTGCTGCAGCCCCAGCACCGAGCGCTGACCGAGCTGCTTGCCGCGTGCCGTGACGCCGGTATGCGCAGCCCGCCGCTGGATGATTCGACGATCGCGTCGATCTTGCTGCACACGACGATGGAGATGCTGCAGGCGCGCGTGCTCGGCTTCTATGTGGGCGAGAACGTCGCGTTCGACCAGTTCTGGACCTTCTTGGAAACCGCCTTTACCCGGCCCTGACCGGGCGCGAAAGGCGCGCACCCGGACAAGATCTGCACTGGGTACCGCAAGCATTGCCTGAGGCTACGGCGTCGGCTAGCCTCGCATGAGAACGGTGTTCTTCTCTAGCGGATACACCGAATCGGACTGCGAGGAGAGTTTGCGGTGAATCTTGACGACATGATCTTGGTGAGCATCGATGACCACGTGATCGAGCCGCCGGATATGTTCAAAGGTCATGTCCCCCAGAAGTGGGCGGACCAGGCGCCAAAGGTCGAGCGCAGCCCGGAGGGCATTGATCGCTGGGTATTTCAGGGCATCGAGACCTCGACGCCGTTCGGCATGTGCGCGGTGGTCACGTGGCCCAAAGAGGAATGGGGCTTCAACCCCGGCGTGTTCTCCGAGATTCGGCCCGCCTGCTACGACGTCAACCTGCGGGTGCGCGACATGGACGCCGGGGGCGTCCTCGCGTCGATGAACTTCCCGACCATGGCGGGGTTCAACGCGCGGACGTTCTGCGAGGCGGCGGACAAGGACCTCGCGCTGATCATGCTGAAGGCCTACAACGACTGGCACGTCGACGAGTGGTGCGGATCGCATCCGGGCCGGTTCATCCCGATCGGCATTGTGCCGATGTGGGATCCGGAATTGTGCGCGGCCGAGGTGCGGCGTCTGGCCGACAAAGGCTGCAAGGCCATCAGCGTGAGCTGGGTGGGCAGGATGATGTGATGGTCGATCGGAGCGTCAGGCGCCAGCGTGATCAGGCCGCCACTGGCCCCGATGTGCATGCACAGCACGCTGCCCGTCTCCGACATCGCGGTCAGCATCGGGTCCCAGTGCTCGCTGTGAAAGCTGGGGAAGCCGAAAGCGTGCGGCGCCTCGAGGAAGCTGATGGCCTTGCAGCCTTTGTCGGCCAGACGCCGCACCTCGGCCGCGCACAATTCCGGATCCCACATCGGCACAA